>JBOHEL010000062.1:0-15312 GCA_050700995.1 Sciscionella sp.
CGACCTGGGCAGAGCAGAGCCTGCCGTATTTTCGATACACGTACTGGATGACTTCTTCCCTGCGATCTGATTCGATGTCAAGGTCGATATCCGGGTAGCCGTCCCGCTCCGGGGCGAGGAATCGCTCGAACAGCAGGTTCCACCGCACCGCGTCGACCTTGGTGATTCCCAGCGCGTAGCAGACCGCGGAGTTCGCCGCCGAGCCACGCCCCTGGCACAGGATTTCCTCGCGGCGGCAAAAATCAACGATATTCCATACTATGAGGAAGTATCCGGGAAATCCCAACTCCTCGATCACCTCCAGTTCATGGCGGAGCTGCATGAATGCCCTGGGGTTCTCGGCGAGCGAGCCATAGCAGTGAATAGCTCCTCTGTGGACCAATTCACGCAGGTAGGCGGCCTCGGTACAACCGGAAGGGGTATCGAACTTCGGCAGTTCGGGCTGCACCAGATCCAGCTGGAAGGAGCATTCCACGCCGAGGAGCGCCGCCCGCCGCACCGCATCGGGATAGCGGGCGTAGCCGCGCGCCATCTCCTCTCCGGAGCGCAGGTACGCGGTACCCGCGGGCGGCAGCCAGCCGTCCATGTCCTCCAACCCGCGCCTGGCCCGGATCGCGGCCAGTGCCGCCGCGATCCGGCCACGACCGGGAGTCGCGTAGTGCGCCGCGGTGGTTGCCACGATCGGCAGCCCAACCGTGGCTGCGACATCGACCAGCAGATCGTTGTATTCGCCGTCCTGCGGTAACCCGTGGTCGGTCAGCTCGACGAAGACACTCCCCTCGCCGAACAGCTCGACCAGCCGTCGCAGTTCCGCCGCCGCCGCGGCGGCGCCTTGCGTCGCCAGCGCCCGACGTACCGCGCCCTTGCGGCAGCCGGTAAGCACTACGCAGTGCTCGCCGACCTCGGCAGCCACCTGTTCGATGTCGTAGACCGGGCGCCCCTTCTCCGCCGAACGTTCGTCCTGCGGCTTGTCCAACTGGTGTCCAGCGGTGATGGCGCGGCAGAGCCTGCGATACCCCTCGGAGCGCCGGGCCAGCAGCACCAGGTGATCCCCCTCCGGATCCGCGACACCTTGCTGCGGCGCACTCAGCCCGAAGCTCAATTCGGTGCCGAAGACCGTGCGCACCCCGAGTTGCCTGGCAGCCTCGGCGAAACGCACCACGCCGTACATGCCGTCGTGGTCGGTGAGCGCTATGGCGTCGAGCCCCAACGCCGCGGCCACCTCGACCAGCTCTTCCGGATGACTTGCGCCGTCGAGGAAGCTGAAATTGGAGTGGCAGTGCAACTCGGCATAGGGCACCCTCGCCGGGTCGCACGGGTCGTCACCGGCCCGCAGCTGGATTTCCGAAGGAGGGGTATAGCGGTCACGCCGCCTGGTCCATGCCGGACTGTCGTTGCCGTCGCCAGGCATGCTCTCCGGACGCTTCCCGGAGAGGACACGTTCGAACTCCGCCCAGCGCACCGGCGGGTTGGTCCAGCCCATCAGATTCCCGTCCCCATCAGTCGTACCGCCCCTCGACCAGCCAGCGCCCCTCGGTGCGAGCCAGCAGTAATGCTGACTGTTCCTCCCCATCGGCCAGCACCACCTGCATCCGCGCCGACCGCTGCCCGATACCGCGCTCCCACCATCGCTCGTCGAACGGCCATGGCCCTGCCCAGCCTCGCACCGGCAACGGTTCGGCCCCCGCCACCGAGACTTCGGCAGGCGACGCGGTCAACACATTCCTGCCGGTCACCCCAACGTCCGCGCCGCTGGCATCGCGCACCGTGGCTGGTAGCGGATCTGGCGGGACGGTGGCAGGCGACGGCGACGGCAGTCTGCCGGGCCACGGCGGGGCGGACGCCAGTCGCGGCGACAGCTCATCCCCCCACGGCACCAGGCGAACCCTGTCGCGAACACCACGACCACCGCCGAGCACAGCGGTTCCCGCGGCCTCCGGGCCGAGCAAAGCCTGCACCCGCACCAGCGCGCGTCCCGCGCGTTGGGTATTCGCCTCCGCATGCTCGTCACCACGCCACAGGCCGAGCTGCAGCTCCTGTCCGGAAACGGTCTCCTCCGGCTCCAGACACAGCACCGCAAGCCCTGCGCTGGGACGATCTACCGTGCCTCGCAGCCATCCTTCGAGCTGCCAGCGAACCCGATCGGCGACCTGAGCAACATCGGTGAGCGGCTCGGCGCACCGCCACACCCGGTGCAGCTGCTCACCGCGCTCGGTGCTGGCACGGATACCCAGCCGGGTACAGCTGGCACCGTGTGCGAGCAACGCGGAGCACAGCCGCGCCGCCAGTGCCTTCGCCGCGAATGCCGCGACATCCACCCGTTCCAGCGGCGGGTCGTACACCTCCCGCACCGCCAGGTCCTCGGGCGGTGCGCGACGAGCCAATGGTCGCTCGGAGCAACCACGGGCGAGGCGGTGGCATCGCACCCCTTCCGCCCCGAACCTGGAGACCACGGCGCGCTCGGGTAGTTCCGCGAACGCGCCGAGGGTGCGCAGCCCGAGCCGCCACAGCAGGTTCACCAGCTCTTCTCGCGCCGGATCCGCCGTGCCGTCATATCGCGAAAGCTCACCGATACCAAGCGGGGCGAGGAAATCCGTGCTTCCCCCCTCCGGGACCACGACACCCTCGCGCGCGGCGAGCAGCGCGACGAACAATCCGTCGGCCACCCCCACCTGGCATTCCACTCCGGCACTGCCCGCCACGGCGTCAACCACCCGTTCGGCAACGACCTGCTCGTCACCACGGTGTTGGGCGGCGAGATAGCCGACCGGACCACGGCTGGGGAACGCGAGAACACCGGCTCGCACGATCTCCACCCCCGGCGCCAGCTCCTCGACCGCGGTGGCTACCGGTTCGAACAGCCGCAGATCTCGCCCGGGGTCGCCGTCGAGCACCGCCAGCTCAGGGCACCGCGCCTGCGCCTCCCGCCGCCGCAGCCCGCGCACCACGCCGTTCGCCCTGGCCACCGCATTGCCGACGACGACCCGGTTCGCCACGATCACCGCGGCAGGAACGGCCGCGGTGATCCCGCAGGCAACGCTCGCCGCGATCACCGGCCAGTCGGGACACCACACCACCATCGTCCGCATCCGGATCACCCCACCTCCGAGAGCGGTACGGCTATCTCATCGACCACATCGGCGCCGCGAGTTCCGGATGCTTCGACCACCGCAACCGGCCCTGGTAGCCACAGCGAGGTGCGTACTTCCCGTGTGGCTGAGCCGCGACCGGACACCGCGACCGTCACCTTCCGCTGCCGCAACCGGCCGTTCCCCTGCCCCAATCCCGACCAATGCGCACCGAAGCAGCTGATACGGAGGTCCGCCCCCGGCCAGTTTCCTTCCACGGCCAGCAGCACCGAACCGGAATGCCGTGCCCGCGCAGCCAGCTTCCTCGCCACCGTGGGCGCCCGCTTGCCTTCGCCCGCTAGGCAGCCGCCGCTCACCGCCACCAGATCCATCCCGTCGAGCAGTGCGGAGATCACCGTCGCCGCCTGCATCGTGGGACGAGGCACCAACGCCAGCCGGTGCACGAGAACACCGAGTTCGGCCGCGGCCAGCAGGCCAAGGCTCGGCAGCCCGGCCACCGCCGCCCACGATCCGGATGCGGTGGCCACGGCGAGCAGCGCAAGCAACAACGAGGTCGACCCACGAACCTCGACCGTGCTGCCCCCGACCAACCCACCACGCGGTAACAGCGCGGCGAGCTCCGGCAGCACGGGAAACACCCTTCCCCGCGCAACTCCCTGCCCCGCCAGCTCGCTCGCCGGGCGCACGCCAAGCGAAGCCAGCGAGGAATTCAGCGCCACGGACGGCACCCACCCACCCCCTTCGGGAACAGTCGTGTTTCACCACCACACGAACCCGCCGCGGGGAAGACGGCGGCCTCTCATGCGCTCGAACGTACGTTCGATACCTAGTAGACCCTGAGCCTCCGCCGCTGTCAAGGCAGTGCGTGAGCACACAGGCTGATGGCGCTGAACATTGACATACATTCTGTATGTATGTTTTTCTTGCCGTAGAGAGGAGCGCATCATGAACACCCCCGTCACCGCCGACCTGCCCGCCGGTCGGATCCGCTACACCGAGCAGGGCGAGGGCCATCCGGTGGTCTTCGTGCACGGACTGCTGGTGAACTCGACGCTGTGGCGCAACGTCACACCGAAACTCGCCGCGACCGGATACCGCTGCATCACCCCGGACTGGCCGCTCGGCTCGCACCGCCTGCCGATGCCACCGCCCGCCGATCTGACCCCGCCAGCACTCGCCGACCTGATCACCGACTTCCTGGTGGCGCTCGACCTGAACGACGTCACGCTGGTGGCCAACGACACCGGCGGCGCACTGACCCAGCTCGCCATGACGAGGAACCCGCAGCGCATCGGGCGGGTCGTGCTACCAACTGCGACTGCTTCGAGCGGTTCTTCCCCCCGGCCTTCGAGCGCCTACCGAAGCTCGCACGGCTACCAGGAGCGGTCTGGCTGCAGGCCCAGGGCTTGCGTATCCGGCGGCTGCAGCGCTCGCCGATCGCGTATGGCCTGATGAGCAGGCAGCCGATGGCCGACGAGGTCCTCGACGAGTACCTGCTGCCAAGCCGTCGGCAATCAGAGATCCGCCATGACCTGCGCAAGGTGCTGCGCGGCGTGGACAACCGCTACACCCTCGCCGCGGCGGAGCGACTCGGCGAGTTCACCCGACCGGTACTGCTGGCATGGGGGGAGCACGACGGGCAGTTCACCGTCTCGCTGGCGCGCAGGCTGGCCGCCGTCATACCCGATGCTCGGCTGGAAACCATCGCGAACGCCGCAACCTTCGTTCCCGAGGACGAGCCCGCAGCGCTGGTCGACCTGATCACCGAGTTCCTGGCGGCTCGCGCAGAATAGGGCCATGCCCAGAAGCCAGACCGAGCGCACCCAGTCCACCAGGACAGCACTGGTGACCGCCGCTCGGCGGCTGTTCGCGGCGCACGGCTACGCCGCGACGCCTGCGCAGGACATCGTCGCGGCCGCCAACGTCACCCGCGGCGCGCTGTATCACCACTACGGCGGGAAACTCGGGCTCTTTCGGGTGGTACTCGAGCAGCTGGAGTCCGAGCTGACCGAGCGGGTGCGCGCCGAGATCGCGGGCGAAGCGGACGTCTGGACGGCGGCGGTGCGGGGACTGACCGCGTACTTCGACGTCTGCCAGCAGCCCGAGGTGGTGCGGATCGCGCTGACCGACGCGCCCGCCGTGCTCGGCTGGGCGGCCTGGCGCGAGGTGGAGGCAGCCCACGGGCTCGGGTTGATCACCGAGTCGCTGCGGTCGGCCGTCGACGCGGGCATTCTCGCGCCGCAGCCGGTGGAGCCACTCGCGCAACTCGTGCTGTCGGCCATCATCGAGGCCGCACTGATGATCACGTACGCCGAGGATACCGCCGCGGCAAGGGAGCAGGCGCAACGCGCGCTGCTCTCACTGCTCGGCGGGATACTCACCCCGAGCGGCGGTTAGCGGCCGGGGTTTGGGGGTCTTGAAGACCCCCAGACCCCGGCGGTCAGTGGTAGAAGTGGCGGGTGCCGGTGAGGTAGAGCGGGATGCCTGCCTTCTCGGCTGCCTCGGTCGACAGCGCGTCACGCACCGAGCCACCCGGCTGCACCACGGCACGCACTCCGGCCTCCAGCAGCACTTCCAGCCCATCGGGAAACGGGAAGAAGGCGTCCGACGCAGCGACCGCTCCCTGCGCCCGCTCGCCTGCCCGTGACACCGCGAGCCGGGCCGCGTCTACCCGGTTCACCTGCCCCATGCCGACCCCGACCGTGGCCCGGTCGTGTGCGAGCAGGATCGCGTTGGACTTCACCGCGCGGCAGGCCCGCCATGCGAAGGCCAGGTCGGCAAGCGTTTCCGCGTCAACCGGGTCACCGGTGGCCAGCGTCCACTTCTCAGGGTCGTCGCCGGGCGCGTCGATCCGGTCAACGCGCTGCATCAGCACACCGCCGGAAATCCCTCGGAACTCCACAGGATCGGGCACGCCGCCCGCGGGCAGCCGCAGCAGCCGGATGTTCTTCTTCCGCGAGAGGATCTCCACGGTGCCGGGCTCGAACTCCGGTGCCGCGACGACCTCGGTGAAGATCTCCGCGATCTGCTCGGCCAGCCCGGTGGTCACAGGACGGTTCGTGGCGATCACCCCGCCGTAGGCGGACAGTGGGTCGCAGGCGTGCGCCTTGCGGTGTGCCTCGGCGATATCGGCCCCGAGCGCGATGCCGCACGGGTTGGCGTGCTTGATGACCGCGACGCACGGTTCGGGGTAGTCGTGCGCGGCGCGGCGGGCAGCGTCGGTGTCGACATAGTTGTTGAACGACATCTCCTTGCCGTGCAGCTGCTCGGCCTGCGCCAGCCCCTGCCGCCAGTGCCGGTACAGCGCGGCAGGCTGGTGCGGGTTCTCCCCGTAGCGCAGCACCGCCGCCCGCTCCCAGGTCGCGCCGGTGAACGCGGGAAACCCGCTGTCGTCGGCAGGCGCGTAGGAGTTCGCGAACCAGGATGCCACCGCGACGTCGTAGGCCGCGGTGTGCGCGAAGGCATCGGCCGCGAGGCCACGCCGCTGCGCCAGCGTGAAGCCGCCCGCGCGCACCGCGGCCAGCACCTCGCCGTAGCGCTGCGGGCCGACCACCACGGCCACGTTGACATGGTTCTTCGCGGCTGCGCGCACCATGGCGGGGCCGCCGATATCGATCTGCTCGACGACCTCGTCGGCACCCGCGCCGGACGCGACCGTCTCCCGGAACGGGTAGAGGTTCACCACCAGCAGGTCGAACGGCTCGATGGCCAGCGCCTTGAGCTGCTCGCCATGCTCCGGCTTGCGCAGATCCGCGAGTAACCCAGCGTGCACCTTCGGGTGCAGCGTCTTCACCCGGCCATCGAGGCTCTCCGGGAAACCGGTGACCTGCTCGACGGGGGTGACCGGCACACCCGCGTCGGCGAGCACCTTCGCGGTACCGCCGGTCGACACGATCTGCACACCGGCCGCGTGCAGCCCGGTCGCCAGCTCAAGCAGGCCGGACTTGTCCGAGACTCCGATCAGCGCGCGGCGAACCGGGCGGCGTCCATCAGAAGTGGTCAAGGGATATTCACCTTCCTGCCGTTGACGGTGTAGCCCTCGCGAGCCAACTGTGCCACCACCTCGATCAGCAGCTGCCGTTCCACCGTCTTGATCCGCTCGTGCAGCGTGGTCTCGTCGTCATCGGCGGCCACCGGAACCGTTCGCTGGGCCAGGATCGGGCCGGTATCGACACCGGCGTCGACCAGGTGCACCGTCGCTCCCGTCACCTTCACGCCGTGGTCTAACGCATCGGCCACCGGGTGCGCACCGGGAAACGACGGCAGCAGCGCCGGGTGGGTGTTGATCACTCGCCCACCGAATCGCGCGAGGAAGGCGGGCCCCAGTATCTTCATGAAGCCTGCCGAGATCACCAGATCTGGACGGTGCGCCGCAACGGAATCCGTCAGCGCGACGTCCCAGGATTCCCGATCGGCGTGATCCCCGCGTCGCACCACGAAACCCGGTATGCCCGCACGTTCCGCCCGCCCCAGCCCAGCGATACCGTCGCGGTCCGCTCCGACGGCTACCACCCGCAGCGGGAAGTCTCCGACAGTGGTATCCAGCAACGCCTGCAACAGGGTGCCCGACCCGGAGACCAGTACCACGGCCCTGGCTACTGCGAGGGATGCTCCGGAACTCAGCGTGATCTCCCTTGTGGTCGTTACTGCGCCGCTGGTCAGCCTATGTGGTGACGATGGCAACGCTGCCGCCAGGGTGCCCTCCCGCGCGCGGTCAGCAGCACCGTGGCGACGGACTCGCGAACAGGGCAGCCCGACTCAGGAACCTTTCGACTCGCCGTCGCCGTCGCCGTCGCTGTCGCCGTCCGGCTCGGGCTCCATGTCGGCTACCGGATCCGCCACGAGCGGCTCGGGCCTGGTGTCCGGTTCTGGCTCGGCGGCGAACTCGGCAGGCCACTCCGCCTCGGCGACCGGGCCACCGCCGCCACTCGGACCTGCGAACCAGGCGACGACCGCGGCAGGCACCACGATCCACGCCAGCCCGATCAACGCCAACCGCCCTGCGGGAACGGTGACGGCACCGCCCCCGAGCGCGCCGCTGGCCACCGCCGCCAGCACCAGACATCCCACCGCGACGACCAGTCCCGCGACTCCCACCACACGCAACCGGACGAGTGGGTCGGGCGAACTGCGCCGGACCGAGACGCCGACCAGAAGACCGGCAGCGAGCGGCAGTATCAGCACCGCGGGCCACCACACCGCGAATCGATCCGGCAACGCCGCGAGCAGTGGCATCGCAGGTACGTTGCCGCCGGAGAACAGGAACGGGCTCACCCGCACGGTGCCGACATCCAGGCCAGCACCTGATACGAACGCCAGCCCGCCGACCAGCGCATTCGGCAAGTAGCACAGCGAAAGCAGCCAGAGCCCGAAACCACTACCGGCACCAGGGGCGATCTGACGGAACAGCTCGCCTGCCGTGCCGATCGAGGCCGTGAGCGCGAAAGCGTACATGATCGAACCAGCCGCGATCAGCGCCACCAGTCCGAGCGCGCCCGCCAGCAGGCCACGCCGCGTCACGCCATCGGCATGGGCCCATGCCGCCGAGATCATCCCGCTGCGACGCGCGACACCGAGGACAGCGCCGATCCCTCCCAGCACGCCACAACCGAAGAACGCCACCGGGATGGATGCGGTCACCGGCCCGGAGATACAGCCTGCCGCGATCGCGGCGCCCAGCACCGCGTGCCCTGCCGCGACGGAGCCGACGATCGGCCATGCTTCCACCGGGCTGCTGACCCGCATCCGCGCTGCAGCGGCGACAGCCGAGCGCGCTGCCAGCGTCCCGATAGCCACGGTGAGCAGCAACGGCAACACACCGAGCGGACGACCGGAGATATGCAGCGGTATATGACACGCCGCCAACCAGGCAGGCCCGGCGGCTGCCAGCACGCGCAGCGTCGAGAAGGGCGCCCCGGCGGCGAGCGCGGTGATAACCGCCAGCACTGCGGCACACAATGCGTAGCCGGAGACCAGCGGGCCGACCGCGACGACCAGCAGTGCCCTCGCGCGACCCTCCGACGGCTCGTCCACCTCGCGCACCGGGCCCGAGACGCGATGCGGCGCAGGGTACAGGGCGGGCATGTCGTCACTGTGACATCCGTGCTCGACCATTCGCGGTAGCCACGCCGGACATGTCACCCCACCAGGGGGTACCTCACTGACACTTAGCCTTGCTGAGTGGGAGATTCCTGGGACGGTGCCGCGGGCGGCTGACCATATTGCCCCGGCTGCGGTGCGGGCTGCTCGGGTGACGGCCGCGCTCCGTACGGCGGCTGTTGCGTGCTGTACGGGGGCCGGGCACCGAACTGCTGTTGCGGAGCGCCGTACTGCACGGGCTGCTGTGCCTGCGCCCAACCACCGGCAACACCCGAGCGTGGCGGCGCGGGCACCGGCATCGTGATGACGCCTGCATCGACCAGGTAGGCCATGATCGCCACCAGGAACTGGAGTATGCCGAAGATCATGACGAGCACGGCGCTGGTGCGGGCACCGGAACTGCCCACAACGTCGGCCAGGATCCCCAGCCCGCCGACCGTGCTGAGTACCGCTCCGATCGGCAGGAACGCGCGCGCCGTTTGCGGTACCAGCCGCAGCACGCAGAGCAACCCACCAGCCAGCAGCAACTCGATCTCGAAACTCGCGCCCGCGGTCGCCAACCCGATGATGTAACTCACCAGCGCCAGCACGAGTACGCCCAACCCCAGCCAGGTTCCCAGGCTCACGGTCCCTAGCGGGTTCGGCCGCTGCCGGGCTGCCGGCGCGAACTGCCTGGTTCCCGCATCGCCTGCGGGCTGGTTACCTGGGACCATGCCCTGCGGTTGCGCGCCTGGGCCGGCTTGCTGGAACTGGCCCTGATACCCGCCGGGCGCCTGCTGCGGGCGCCCGCCCGGGTGCTGAGGCATACCCTGGCCGCCGCTGCTCGGGTGGGTCATGGCGGGAACTCCCTACTGCTGTTGGGACGGCACCGTTTCATCTGCACTCGACCACGGCAAGCACGACCGGGCGAGCGGAACGGTATCGAACTACACCCCTACGACGAGTAGCGCCCCCTGATCGTTCCCACCTGATCAAGTAGGGCCGGGCCCACAGGTACCCGGCCCTACTGTTGGTGAAGCCGCAGCTACTGTGCCTTGACGATCTGGCGCATGAGTTCGGCGGTTTCGCTGGGGGTTTTGCCGACTTTGACGTTCGCGGCTTCGAGTGCTTCTTTCTTGGCGGTCGCGGTGCCGGAGGATCCGGAGACGATGGCGCCCGCGTGGCCCATGGTCTTGCCTTCCGGGGCGGTGAAACCCGCGACGTAGCCGACGACGGGTTTGGTGATGTTGTTCTTGATGTAGTCCGCGGCGCGTTCTTCCGCGTCGCCGCCGATCTCACCGATCATCACGATCGCGGTGGTGTCGGGGTCGTCCTGGAAGGCTTGCAGGGCATCGATGTGGGTGGTGCCGATGATTGGGTCGCCACCGATACCGACCGCCGAGGTGAAGCCGATATCACGCAGCTCGTACATCATCTGATAGGTCAGTGTCCCGGACTTCGACACCAGCCCGATCGGGCCCGCGGTGGTGATGTCGGAGGGGATGATGCCTGCGTTGGACTTGCCTGGGGAGATCACGCCGGGGCAGTTCGGGCCGACGATGCGGGTCCGGTTGCCCGTGGCGACCGCATGCGCCCAAAAGTACGCGGAGTCGTGTACCGGGATGCCCTCGGTGATGATGACCGCCAGCGGGATCCGCGCGTCGATCGCCTCGATCACCGCGTCCTTCGCGAAGCGCGGCGGCACGAACAGCACGCTCACGTCCGCGCCGGTCTGCTTCATCGCCTCTTCGACGGTGCCGAACACGGTGAGCGCCTTGCCCTCGATCTCCACCGTCTGGCCAGCCTTGCGGGCATTCACCCCCCCGACGATGTTCGTGCCCGCACGCAGCATCTTCGCCGTGTGTTTGGTGCCTTCCGAGCCGGTGATGCCCTGAACGATGACCTTGCTGTTCTCGTTGAGGAAAATTGACATCTCACACCCCCGCCGCGGCGAGCTCAGCGGCCTTGTCGGCCGCACTGTCCATGGTGTCCACCCGCGCCACACCAACCAACCCCGCATCATCCAAGATACGGCGGCCCTCCTCGGCGTTGTTCCCATCCAACCGCACCACCAGCGGCTTATCCACCGGCTCACCCCGATCGGCCAACAACGCGAACGCCGCCACAATCCCATTCGCGACCGCATCACACGCGGTGATACCACCAAACACATTCACAAACACACTCTTCACATCCGGATCACCCAAGATGACCTCCAACCCCGCGGCCATCACCTCCGCCGAAGCACCACCACCGATGTCGAGGAAGTTCGCCGGCTTCACACCCTTGTGCTTCTCACCGGCGTAGGCCACCACATCCAACGTCGACATCACCAAACCCGCACCATTACCGATGATCCCCACCGAACCATCCAACTTCACATAGTTGAGACCACGGGCCTTCGCCTTCGCCTCCAACGGATCCTCCGCCCGCGCATCCACCAACCCCGCATGCGACTCGTGACGGAAACCCGCGTTCTCATCCAACGTGACCTTGCCATCCAACGCGATGATCCTGCCCTGCGGATCACGCACCAACGGATTGACCTCCACCAGCGTCGCATCCTCACCGGTGAACACATCCCACAACGCCACCACCACATCCGCGGCGGCATCCACAACCTCAGCCGGAAAACCACCCCGCGTCACGATCTGGGTGGCACTCGCCCTATCCACCCCCACGATCGGATCCACCGCCACCCGCGCCAACGCCTCAGGATGCTCAACCGCCAACTGCTCGATCTCCACACCACCCTGCGCCGAGGCCATCGCCAAAAACGTGCGATTCGTACGATCCAACAAAAACGAAAAGTAATACTCCTCCGCGATATCCGACGCCTCGGTCACCAACACCCGATGCACCGTATGACCCTTGATATCCATCCCAACAATCGCTTCGGCCTTCGCCGCCGCCTCACCCGCATCCTCAGCGAGCTTCACCCCACCCGCCTTACCACGCCCACCGGTCTTCACCTGAGCCTTGACAACCACCCGGCCACCAATACGCTCAGCCACCCCCCGAGCCTCCTGGGCACTACTCGCCACAGCACCCGGCAACACCGGCACACCATGAACAGCGAAAAGATCACGAGCTTGATACTCATAAAGGTCCATGACGGCTAAGATACTGCCTACTCCATACTGTATGCAATAGCTGGTCTAGACTCCCAGCGAAACCGATACCCCACTGTGTTTGCCGCTGTGGGCGTTTTAGGTTGTTTCCGGTTTGCGATCCGCGTAGCTGGTGCGGGTGCGCTCGGTGTGGCGGCGCATCAGCTCGCCCGCGCGTCGGCTGTTGCCAGCGGCGATGGCCTCGATCATCGCCGCGTGCTCGTCCCAGGCCTCGCCGCCGCGCGACTGCGCGATCGGGGCGTAGTACCACCGGACTCTCCGGTCGACCGCCGAGATGTGCTCGGCGAGTACCTCGTTGCCGGACATCCCGACGATGTAGGCGTGCAGCTCCGCGTTCGCCACGACCAGCCCTTCCTGGTCCCCTGCCGCGAGTGCGGCCTCGCCGACGCGTTGCCTCTCCCAAAGCCGCTCGACGTGCTCGGGCGTCACCTTCTTGGCTGCCAGCCGGGCGGACTCCGTCTCCAGCAGGCTGCGCACCGCGAGCAACTGGTCGGCCTCGTCTTCGGTCGGCACATGCACGAAGGCTCCGAGTGCGGGTCGAAGGTCCACCCAGCCTTCGGTCTGCAATCGCTGCAGGGCTTCCCTTACCGGCTGCCTGCTCACTCCGAGTTGGGCGGCGAGCTCATTCTCGACGAGGTGGTCGCCTGGCTGCAGGCTGCGGGTAATGATCATCTCGGCGATGGCGTCATATACCGCCTGCCGTAGTGGTACCGGACGTTCCAGGGTGCGAACCTCACCACGTGGGGCGCGCACACCTGACCGGCCCTGCCCGCCTGCGACGATCGCACTCCGATCTGTCATTGCAGCTCCCAGCTCAACGCGGATGTGATCCGGACGACCGCCCGGTCCAACTTTGGCTTTAGTATACAGTCGACGGCAAACCTTGTCGTGGCGTTCTCAATCTAGCCGCCTGGCGTTTCTCCGCGCACCGCGCCTCCGCATCTTTTTTCGCGCGATCGGGCGACAGGGGATAGACATCTCAGACTTCTGTGCATACAGTATCCATTGATCTCCACGCTCACCCCTGTCGAGAGGAGTCCGTTGTGAAGATCGCTATCCTCGGTGCCGGTGCCATCGGTGCCTATATCGGTGCCGCGTTGCATCGCGGCGGCGCTGAAGTTCACCTTGTCGCCCGTGGCCCGCATCTGCAGGCATTGCGGAGCAACGGCGTCCAGATCAAGAGTCCACGCGGTGACTTCACCGCCAGACCGCACGCGACGGATGACTCCCGCGAAATCGGGCCCGTCGACTACATATTCCTGGGTTTGAAGGCGCACTCCTACCCATCGGCAGGTCCACTGATCACACCGCTGCTCGGCCCGAGCACGGCATTCGTCGCGGGCCAGAACGGAATTCCCTGGTGGTACTTCCACAAGCTCGCGGGGCCCTACGAGGGCCGCCGTATCGAGGCCGTCGACCCTGGCGGCGCCACCACAACGGTGATGTCGCCGGAAAGGGCGATCGGTTGCGTCGTGTACCCAGCGGCTGTGATTGAGTCGCCAGGAGTGATCCGCCATCTGGAAGGGACACGCTTCTCCATCGGTGAACCTGACCGCAGTATCTCCGCACGGTGCGTCGCGTTCAGCGAGGTCGCGGTCGCCGGAGGGCTGAAGTGTCCGGTCGAGGCGGACTTGCGCAACGACATCTGGATCAAGCTGATGGGCAATGTCGCTTTCAACCCGATCAGTGCGCTGACCAGGGCAACGATGGTTGAGATCTGCCAGCATGCCGGCACCAAGCGAGTGGTGGCCCAGTTGATGGAGGAGTCGCTCGATATCGCGGCACGGGTGGGAACCACACCTGATATCTCCGTCAGCAAGCGGCTGGCCGGCGCGGAGCGCGTAGGCAGCCACAAGACGTCGATGTTGCAGGACCTCGAAGCGGGCAAGCAGCTGGAACTCGATGCCATCGTGACCGCTGTTGTGGAGATGGCGGACATCACCGGCGCGGAGGCGCCGACATTGCGTGCCATGCATGCGGCAACCGATCTGCTGGCCCGGATTTCCCATGCCGCCACAGGGAGTGCAGGGCCGACTCCCACCGCTTGTCAGGACAAGGTACCGGCGTAATCGGGTGCGGGTGTCCCGCGAATTACAGGAGGATCCCCATGAGCCAGGGTTTGCGGAGCTTGCGGAGCGGGGCTGGTGGGGTCCGATCGGGTGCGGGTGTCCCGCGAATTACAGGAGGATGCTCATGAGGCGCAAGCGTACAGAGCCTTATACACGGTTGACCGAGCCGCTGGTGAGGGAGAACGGCAGCCTACGTCCGGCGAGCTGGGAGGAGGCTCTCGATCGCGCGAGCGAAGGCTTCCGGCGCTCGGTGGACGAGCACGGACCGGATGCGTTCGGCATGCTCGCCTGTGCGCGGGCCACCAACGAGATGAACTACGTCGCGCAGAAGTTCGCCCGTGCCGTGATCGGCACCAACAACGTGGACTCCTGCAACCGGACCTGCCACGCGCCGAGTGTGGCAGGTCTCGCGGCAGCGTTCGACAGCGGCGGCGGAACCTCTTCGTACGAGGAGGTCGAGAACACCGACGTCATCGTGATGTGGGGGTCGAATGCCCGCGAGGCGCACCCGATCTTCTTCCAGCACGTGCTCAAGGCGGTGCACAACGGCGCGAAGCTGTTCGTGGTTGATCCACGGCGCACGGTCTCCGCCGCGTGGGGAGATCGCTGGCTGCCGCTGCATGTCGGCACCGACATCCCGCTGGCGAGCGCGGTGGCACGGGAGATCATCCACGCCGGACTCGCCAACACGACCTTCATCGAGAAGGGGACGAGCGGCTATGCGGCCTTCGCGGCGGCGGTTGAGCCGTGGACGCTGGAGGCTGCCGAGCGGGAGACCGGTATATCCGCGTCGTTGATTCGGGAGCTGGCCCACACCTATGCCAGGGCGGATCGCGCGCAACTGGTGTGGACACTGGGAATTACCGAGCACCATGTCGGTACCGAGAACGTCATGGCGTTGATCAACCTATCGTTGTTGACGGGTCACGTCGGGCGTTACGGCTC
>JBOHEL010000063.1:0-15154 GCA_050700995.1 Sciscionella sp.
TGGCTGTCGTGGTGATCGGACTGGTTGTCACCACCGCGGGCTTTTTCGCGGCGCATTCGGTCGCCAGTGGCTGGGTCGGGGCGCGTGCGGCCACCCTCGGGGTACAGGGACCAGCCGTGTACCTGTTCTGCTATTACCTGGGCTCCAGCGTGGGAGGGTCGCTTGGCGGCCTGGCCTACGGTAGCTACGGTTGGACCGGTGTCACGATCTACACCGGAGCGTTCATCGTGGTCGTCCTGGTGCTGGCTTTCACCCTGCGCGGTCTGCGGCCCGCTACCGCCGAGATGGCCACGATGTCACCGTGATGCCGCATGCGGGCATGCGCGCGAGTAGCTAGGGTCGAGTATGTGAACGGCCAGCCGCACGTCCTCGGTATCGTACTTGCCGGTGGAGCGGGCAAGCGACTATCGCCGCTGACCGCTGACCGCGCGAAGCCTGCGGTACCCTTCGGCGGAAACTACCGCCTCGTCGACTTCGTGCTGTCCAATATGGTCAACGGCGGGTTCCATCGGATCTGCGTGCTGACACAATACAAGTCACACTCGCTCGACCGTCACATTTCCACGACGTGGCGCCTTTCCAGCGTGCTCGGCCAGTACATCACACCGGTGCCCGCACAGCAGCGGCTCGGCCCCCGTTGGTTCACCGGCAGCGCGGACGCCATTTACCAGTCGTTCAACCTCATCTACGACGAGCGGCCCGACTATATAGCGGTTTTCGGTGCCGACCACGTCTACCGCATGGACCCGGCACAGATGGTGCGACGGCATATCGACGCGGGCGCCGGTGTAACCGTCGCGGGAATCCGAGTGCCACGCGTGGATGCCACGGGATTCGGCTGTATCGAGGCGGGAAGCGACAACTGGATTACGAAGTTCTTGGAGAAACCTCCCGATCCGCCCGGAATCCCAGGCGACCATGACATGACGTTCGCTTCCATGGGGAATTATCTGTTTTCCACGGATGTGTTGCTCGACGCGCTGCGCGCGGATGCCGAGGACGACGGCTCCGCACACGATATGGGTGGTGACATCATTCCCAGCCTTGTCGAGAGCCGGAAGGCACTGGTGTACGACTTCGCCGACAACGTGGTGCCCGGTGCGACCGACCGGGACCGTGGGTATTGGCGGGATGTCGGAACCCTTGACGCCTACTACGACGCCCATATCGATCTCGTTTCGGTGCACCCAGTGTTCAATCTCTATAACCAGGAATGGCCCATCCGCACCGCTACGCCGCCATTGCCGCCTGCGAAGTTCGTCAACGGCGGCACCGCGCAGGACTCGATCGTCGGCCCAGGCTCGATTATCTCCGGGTCCTGGGTGCGAGGTTGCGTGGTCAGTTCCGACGTGATCGTGGAGGACGGCGCGACCGTGCAGGACAGCGTGCTGTTGCCCGGCGTGCGGATCGGCAGCGGCGCGATCGTGCGCCGAGCGATTCTTGACAAGAACGTGACGGTGGCGGGTGACGCTCAGATCGGCGTCGACCTCGTCGCCGACCGCGCGCGTTACACCGTCTCGGCAGGCGGCGTCGTCGCGATCGGCAAGAACATCACGGTCGGCTAGCGGCGCTGGCCTCGGTGCTCGGTGTCGCGAGTTTCACGGCAACCAGCAGGCCGTCTCCTATCGGCAGTAGTGCGGGGCAGAGCCGCTCGTCCTCCCTGACGGCGCGCGTCAGCTCACGCAGCGCCACGGTCTCTGGATCGCGGCGCGCGGGGTCGGCGACGCGCCCCTCTGCCAGCGTGCTGTCGAACACGATCACTCCGCCCGGTCGGAGCAACTGCACACCGTGCTCGTGGTACTGCGGGTACTCCACCTTCGCGGCATCGACGAACACCATGTCGTACCCGGAATCGGTCAGCCTTGGCAGCACGTCGAGCGCGCGTCCCATGATCAGCCGGGCGCGACCGCCGGGGTAACCGGCTTCGCGGAAGGATCTGCGGGCGGTGCGCTGGTGCTCCGGTTCGACGTCGATCGATGTCAGCACGCCGTCGGCGGTCATACCCGCTAGCAGGTACAGACCGCTCACCCCGGCTCCGGTGCCGATTTCGACGACCGCGCGCGCCCGCAGGACGGCCGCGAGTAGCCGCAGCGTGGCGCCGCTGGATCTGCTGACAGGAGTGGCGCCGAGCTGGTGGCCCCATTCCCGCGCGGTGGACATCACCTCGTCCTCGACGAGAAAGTCCTCGACGTAAGCGGCCGAGGCCGCGGCGGAGCTCGCAGACGGCGCGGTACCCGGCATATCCAGCGTCACGGTAGGTGAGGTTAGCCGCTGTGGTGGCGAAACTCGGTCAGCACACGGCGGCAGCGGATTCTCAGCAGCTTCTCAGCACCGTCTCATCACTATCAGAGGCAAGTGGGCGACAGTGGTGGTGTGAGGCTGACACGCCAGGAGAACTGGCCGGGGCAGGGTGTCGGGGAACATTGCGGAGCGGAGGCACGTTGAACGACGGTGAAGGGCTGGACCGCCCGATGGAGGTAGCTGCGCAGACGATGTCGACAACTACGATCGCCGAGCGTGTGGTGACCACCCCGGTGGACGCCGCGACATGGACCCCGCCTTCCTGGGACGAGGTCGTGCGGCAACATGCCGACAGAGTGTACCGGCTTGCCTACCGCCTGTCAGGGAACCAGCACGACGCCGAGGACCTGACCCAGGAGACGTTCATCCGGGTGTTCCGCTCCCTGGCCTCCTACAAGCCGGGCACTTTCGAGGGCTGGCTGCACCGGATCACCACCAACTTGTTCCTCGACATGGTGCGGCGGCGTTCCCGGCTTCGCATGGAGGGGCTACCGGAGGACACCGACCGGCTGGCAGGCGATGACCCGAGCCCCGAGCAGGTCTACTCGCGGACTCACCTCGACCCTGATCTGCAGGCGGCACTTGACGACCTGGCGCCGGAGTTCCGCGCCGCGGTGGTGCTCTGTGATGTCGAGGGCCTTTCCTACGAGGAGATCGGCAGGACGCTCGGTGTCAAGCTGGGTACCGTGCGCAGCCGCATCCACCGGGGGCGGCAGGCTTTGCGCGCCGGTCTTGAGCAGCGGCGGGACAGTGCCAGGGGTTTCGAACTGGCCATGGAAGGCGCGGTGTGATGTCGGTGTCCCGTGGCTGGGGCGTGCCCGAGCAGCATCTGCTGCCGGACGCGATCGTGGCGTTTGTCGACGGCGAACTGCCCGCGGTGCCCGCCCAGCGGGTGATCGCGCATTTGCAGCGGTGCCAGGGTTGTGCGGCGGAAGCCACAGCGCAGCGGCAGGCACGCGGCGCGGTGCGTTCGGCCGCGGCACCACAGGTACCACTCGGGTTGCTCAGTTCGCTGCGCTCCATCCCGTCCGACGTCGATCTGCCGGAAGGCCCTGACGGGCTGGCCGTCACCAGCGACGGCCAACTGGTGGCTGTGCAACGTCCGGAAAAAGTGGGCGCCGCCGCCGGTGACGCGCGGTTGGGCGGAGGTTCCCTGCTCGGCACGTCCGCGCCGCTCGGCACCGGGTCGGCTTTGCTTGGCGGCAGGGAGCATCCCGGTGCGAGTCGCCGCGCGGTACAGGGCGCGAGTGTCGTGGTGTCCGGGTTGGTGCTCGGTGCGCTGGTGCTGGTGATACCGCATATCGACGGGCAGCAGCCCGCGCAGACACAGTCTCCTGGCGTGCCATCGGCACCCGCGGTCACCCCGGCAGGCGCGCAGGTCGTCCGCGCCCAGCTCGGCGGGGCCGACCCGCCTGCGAAGTCTACAACGCCGGTCACCACCACGGTGTCGGTCTCGCTGTCGCACTGACCGGAATGCCGCGGCGAAACGGTGCGGCTCGCCGGCACGGCCGGTCGCCGACCCGCAACGCAGACTTCACCAGTGATACGGCACGCTGGTAGCCGATGAGTGAGCAGTCCACCGGAAACGAGGATCCCGCCGCCGGAGCAGGCAGGCCGGTGGTTTCTCCTCGACCGCTGGAGCGGCCGACGGTCGATCCGGCCGAGGCCGCCCTGTTCGCGCGTCCGCAGGGGGCCGAAGGCGCGTTCGCCCCGCCGCCCGCGCAGCGGCAAACAGCGGTTAACGGGGCACTGCGGATGTCCGCCCCGCCGCCGGAAGCGCTGAGTTCCGCTTTCGGCAGGCCGCTGGACAGCGACGAGGTGCTGCAGCGGCCGCCTGCGCAAGCGCAGGACGTAGACGAGCCGCCGCTCTGGTCAACCAAGGGTGACGCCGATCCGTGGCGCGACCCAGGCGCGGGTGCGGTGCTCGGCCCGCCTGCGGTGGATGCCAAGCCTGATCGGAAGCACACGGCGGCGCGCCTCAGCGGCCCGTTGCTCTCCGTGCCCGAATTGTTGTTCGGGCGCAGGGTGAAGCCGACCGCACTGCTGGCCCTGTTGCTCGCCGCCCTGCTCGTCGGCGGCGCGGGGGGTCTCCTCGGCTGGCTGGTCGGTCGTGGTGGCTCCGGGCTGACCGACGGCAGTGTGACCCTGGCCCAGGTCGACCCGGCCATTCAACGCGCGCCGGACTCGGTCGCCGCGGTCGCCAGCAGGGTGACGCCCGCGGTGGTGTCCCTTGAAGTGCACGCGGGCAATCTCGGTGCCGTCGGCTCTGGTGTGGTGATCGACAAGAACGGATATGTGATCACCAACAACCATGTGGTAGCTGTCGGCGGTTCCGCGAAGCCCACGATCACCGCGGTGTTCACCGATGGCACCAGGGCGCCGGCACAGATCGTTGGCACCGACCCGATCACAGATCTTGCCGTGGTGAAGGTGAATGTCACCAACCCCACCGTGATCCAGCTCGGCAAGTCCTCAGACCTCAGGGTGGGAGACCCGGTGATCGCCATCGGTTCGCCTCTCGGCCTGGCCAGCACCGTGACCTCGGGCATTGTCAGCGCGAAGCACCGCGCTATCACGGCGGCAGGGGAGAACGGCGGGGCGCCGGTGGTGTACGACGCGATCCAGACCGACGCCCCGATCAACCACGGCAACTCCGGTGGCGCACTCGTCGACTCCTCGGGGGCGCTGGTCGGCATCAACTCGGCGATCTCATCAAGTTCCGACAACGGCGGCAGCATCGGCCTCGGCTTCGCGATCCCGATCGACCAGGCGCGCGTCATCGCGCAGACACTGATCCGGAGCGGCAAAGTCACGCATGCGAGCCTCGGCGTGAACGTGCGCTCGGTTTCAGCGAACAGTTCAGAGGGCGCCGAGGTGGCGAACGTGCCGCCAGGCGGCGCAGCGGCCAAGGCAGGGATCAAAGAGGGTGACGTGATCACCAAGTTCGGTGACCGGCTCATAACGAATGCCGCTGAGCTGCACGCGGCCGTTCTCGAGCACGCTCCCGGTGACAAGGCGCCGGTGCGGATCGTGCGTCAGGGCGTGCGGCACACCGTGTACGTAACCTTGGGTTCCGACTGAGCGGCTAATCTGTAGCTTGGACCGTTCGCTCCCGTGGAGGTGCCGCAGTGTTCAACAGCATTGGGTGGGGCGAGGTCCTAGTCCTTGTTGTCGCGGGCCTGTTCATCCTCGGGCCGGAGCGACTACCGGGAGCGGCGGCATGGCTCGGACGCACGGTCCGGCAGGTCAGGGAGTACGCGACGGGAGCCCGCGAGCAGTTGCGGTCCGAGTTCGGGCAGGAGTTCGAGGAACTGCGCAAGCCGCTTGAGGACCTGCGTTCGCTGCGCGACCTTGATCCTAGGCGCGCACTGAAGCAACACCTGCTCGACGGTTACGATCCGATTGAGGATCTCAAGAGATTCGACATGCGCGACGAGCTACGGCTGAACGGCGATTCGCTGAAGGGCGAGAAGCCGAACGGCTACCCCATGGCACCCTCGGCGGGCCGCAAGCTCGAACCAGGAGAACGCCCCCCATTCGACCCCGACGCCACCTGAGAGCGGTTTAGGTGTCTTCAAGACCCCCAAACCCCGGGTTGGGGGTTTGACCCCTTGGGGGTTTGACCCCTTGGGGGTTTGACCCTGGGGGTGTTGACCCTGGGGAGGTCAGGCCGGGGTGACGTTCAGCATGCGGCCGGAGAGGCCGCGCGCACGGACGGACAGCTTGCCTGCGACGTCGTAGAGCACCTTCGACGCTGCCGCGTCCGGCTCCGACATCACCAGTGGGACACCGCTGTCGCCGGACTCGCGCAGCCGGGGGTCCAGCGGGACCTGGCCGAGTAACGGCACCCGCGTGCCGATGGAACGGGTCAGCGAGTCGGCGACCGTCTGCCCGCCGCCGGAGCCGAACAGTTCCATCCGCTTCCCGTCGGGGGCCTCGAACCAGGACATGTTCTCAATCACGCCCGCCACTCGCTGCCGGGTCTGCAGCGCGATCGCACCCGCACGTTCGGCTACCTCGGCCGCCGCTAGCTGTGGTGTGGTGACCACCAGGAGTTCGGCGTTCGGCAGCATCTGCGCGACCGAGATGGCGATATCGCCGGTGCCGGGCGGCAGATCGAGCAGCAGCACGTCGAGGTCGCCGAAGAAAACCTCGGCGAGGAACTGCTGCAGCGCCCGGTGCAGCATCGGGCCGCGCCAGACCACCGGCGCGTTGCCTGGGGTGAGCATGCCGATCGAGATCGCCTTCACACCGTGGGCTTCCGGAGGCATGATCATCTGCTCGACCTTGGTCGGCTTGGTCTTGGTGCCCAGCATCCTGGGAATGGAGTGGCCGTAGATGTCGGCATCCACCAGGCCGACGGACAGCCCGCGCCCGGCCATCGCCACAGCCAGATTCACAGTCACGCTCGACTTGCCCACGCCGCCCTTGCCGGACGCCACGCAGTACACCCTGGTCAGCGAGCCGGGCTGAGCGAAGGGGATGACTGGCTCCGCAGCGTCTCCCCGCAACGTCTTGCGCAACTCAGTGCGCTGCTCGTCACTCATCACGTCGAGCGCCACGCGGACCTCACGCACGCCTGCGACCTTGCCAGCCTCGGTCGTGACGTCCCTGGTGAGAGTCTCCTTCAGCGGGCAACCCGCGATGGTGAGGTAGATCGTGACATCGACAACCCCGTCAACACCGACCGTGACGTCCTTGACCATCCCGAGTTCGGTGATCGGGCGATGGATCTCCGGATCCTGGACCGCGGCAAGCGCCCTGCGGATCTCATCGGCGGTAGGGAGCTGGTGGGTGGTGGTCATCTGCCCATGCTACGTGCGATCCTGGCTCGTGCTCAGCTCGGTCCGCAGGCGATCTAGCTCACTGCGGAGGAAGTCTCTGGTCGGCACCTCGCCGATCGAGAGCCGCAATGCGGCGAGCTCGCGGGCGAGGTACTCGGTGTCGGCCTTGGTCTGGGCCGCGCGCACCCTGTCTTCCTTCAGCGAGACCCTGTCCCTGTCGTCCTGCCGGTTCTGCGCCAGCAGGATGAGTGGTGCTGCATACGCGGCCTGGGTGGAGAAAGCTAGGTTGAGCAGGATGAACGGGTAGGGATCCCAGCGCAGCGACGCGGCCGCCAGGTTCAGGATGATCCAGAGCACCACGATCAGTGTCTGCCAGAACAGGAATTTTCCGGTTCCCATCAAACGGGCCAACCGCTCGGAGAACCGCCCGAAGGCGTCGGGGTCAAGGCCGAAGCCGAGCCTGCGGGGCTGCCGGGGCTGGTCGAGCCGCCGGCGCGAGGACAGCTCAGGCACGGTCCACCTCGCCATCTGTGCTCGTGGTGTCGGGATATCGGGCGAGGCCGTGCTCGCGCCAGTTCTCCGGGAGCAGATGGTCGAGAACATCGTCGACGGTGACCGCGCCGAGCAGATGCTCTTGATCATCGACTACTGGGCCGCACACCAGGTTGTACGCGGCGAAATACCTGGTCACCTCTGCCAGGGTCGCCTCGGGCGGCAACTGCGGCAGGTCGTGATCGACCACCCCTGCCACCAGATCCGAGGGAGGCTCCCGCAGCAGCCGCTGGATATGCGCGCAACCCAGGTAACGGCCGGTCGGCGTGGCCTGCGGCGGGCGCGTCACGAACACCATGCTGGACAGTGCCACCGGGATATCGGGATAACGCACCCGCGCCAGCGCCTCGGCGACCGTGGCGTCAGGAGCGAGCACGATGGGGTCGGTAGTCATCAGCCCGCCCGCGGTGTCGGAGGAGTACTCAAGCAGCCGTTTGACCGGAGCGGACTCCTCCGGCTGCATCAGCTCAAGCAGGCGGTTCTTGTCCACTTCGGAAAGTTCGCCGAGCAGGTCGGCCGCATCGTCTGGGTTCATGGCCTCCAGCACGTCGGCAGCCCGCTCCTCGTGCAGGTATGTCAGCAGTTCCTTCTGGTCGTCCTCGGGCAGCTCCTCGATGACATCGGCGAGCCGCTCGTCGTCAAGCGCGTCGGCCACCTCGTAGCGGCGCTTCCTCGGCAATTCGTGCATCGAGGCCGCGATGTCGGCGGCGCGCATGGCGTCGAATACCGCCAGCAGTTCCCTGGCACCCTGGGCTTGCTCGTCGAGCTCGGCAATGGCAAGGCCGCTGACGTCGGTCCAGTCCACGACTCGCACCGGTCCCTTGCGTCCGAGACGCCCGGTGCGCTGGCGGATCGCGAGCCGGGTGATCAGCCAGTCCCTTGTCCTTGTCAGCTCCATGCCTGCGTCGACGACGGTGGCGGTGGAGTCCTCCTCTTCCAGCCGGACACGGGCATCAAGTAACTGGCCGAGCACCAGCACCTCGTTGGGGCGCTGGTTGAACGCTCGCATGCTGACCGAGCCGGTGGCCAGCGTGATCGCGCTCGGCTCAATCGAAGTGACACGGAGCATCGGCACGAAGATCCGGCGTCTGGTGACCATCTCCACCGCGATGCCGAGTACGCGCGGGGCCGTGTTGTTCAGCCGTAGACCCGCGACCACATCGCGCAACCGGCCGATGCGCTCGCCATCAGGACCGAACACCGGCAATCCCGCCAGTTGTGCGGAAAAGACCCTGGTGACAGACGGCATGGTGGCTAGGTTAACCGAGCGGTTGGCGGGCCACCGGATGCCGCTCGGCCTTGGTGGGCGGCGGCTCCATCTCGGCCACCCCCTGACGCGTTACATGGAGCGCAGGTTGCAGTGAGATAACGCACAGATAACGGTCTCACACTTGCCTTCGTCACCCGATCGGATGATGGTGACGGCCATGGCCAAGCATCGTCTCAAGGACCGCGACGCCAAGGAGCCGGGAAGTGCCCCTGGTTTGCTCGGTCGCCGCAAGCGGCAGGATGACCTGTTCGAGCGCAGCTTCCGGATGTGCCTGAGGTGTGGCGAGGAGGTCTACGTACTCGCATCCTCCTGCCGTAACTGTGACCGGCAGCGCGCGTTCGCGCCCGCCTAGCCAGGCAAGCGGCGAAGCAGCGCATCCCGCCCCTTTCGACATCACCCACGTCCTCGGTGAGTGAGCACGCTCATAACCCACAGCGGCGCCGGCACAGTCATACTGCCCAGTAATCCAAGGCCGCCTGTGGCTCGACGTGACGAAAGGGTGCTGAGATGGCTCGCCTCGCCCAGACCGCCGGACTGACCGATGTGCAGTCCGAAATCCTCGCGACCGTTCGTGATTTCGTGGACAAGGAGATCATTCCGAACGCGCAGGATCTTGAGCACTCGGACACCTATCCCTCCGAGATCGTCGAGGGCATGAAGGAGATGGGGCTGTTCGGGCTGACCATCCCAGAGGAGTACGGCGGACTCGGTGAGTCGTTGCTGACCTACGCGCTGGTGGTCGAGCAGATCGCGCGTGGCTGGATGAGCGTTTCCGGCGTGATCAACACGCACTTCATCGTGGCGCATATGATCGCGCGGCATGGCACCGAGGAGCAGAAACAGCACTTCCTGCCGAGGATGGCGACCGGCGAGGTCCGCGGTTCGTTCTCGATGTCGGAGCCGGATCTCGGCTCCGATGTCGCGGCGATCAAGACGAAGGCCAAGCGTGACGGGGACGAGTACGTCATCGACGGCTCGAAGATGTGGCTGACCAACGGTGGCAGCTCGAACCTGATCGCGCTGCTGGTGCGTACCGATGAGGGCGGGCAGAAGCCGCACCAGAACCTGACCGCTTTCCTGGTGGAGAAGCCGGAGGGGTACGGCGAGGTCGCCAAGGGCCTGACGATCCCCGGCAAGATCGACAAGATGGGGTACAAGGGCGTCGACACCACGGAGGCGGTGTTCGACGGCTACCGCATCGGGGCTGACAAGGTGCTCGGCGAAGCACCCGGCAAGGGCTTCGCGTTCATGATGGACGGTATCGAGGTCGGCAGGGTCAACGTGGCCGCGCGGGCATGCGGCATCGCGATCAGGGCGTTCGAGCTCGCGATCGACTACGCACAGCAGCGCAAGACGTTCGGCAAGGAGATCGCCAAGCACCAGGCGATCGCGTTCAAGCTCGCGGAAATGGCCACCAAGGTAGAGGCCGCGCACCTGATGATGACCAACGCCGCGCGGCTGAAGGATGACGGCTCGCGCAGTGACGTCGAGGCCGGGATGGCGAAGCTGATCGCCTCGGAGTACTGCGCCGAGGTCACCCAGGACGCGTTCCGCATCCACGGCGGCTACGGTTACTCCAAGGAGTACGAGATCGAGCGGCTGATGCGCGAAGCGCCGTTCCTGCTCATCGGCGAGGGCACCAGCGAGATCCAGAAGACCATCATCAGCAAGGGCCTCCTGCGCGACTACGCCACCCGCACCTGAACATTGTGCTGAAAGTGGCTCTTGTTCCCAAGTGGGGAACGAGAGCCACTTTCACAAGCATCAACGACACAAGAGCCACGTTCAGCAGCAGAACTACCTCGGACGGGCAGGTATCGGGCAAGGTTTGACACAATGGGTCCACCCACACGGTAGGTAGGTGATCCGCGTTGACGAGTCCGTTCTCCTCGGCAGGTAGGAGCAGTGCGAAGGCTCCTCGGCTGCCGACCCAGCCGTCGGGCTGGCCCATCGGTGCCTACGACACATACCAGGAGGCCCAACGGTCTGTCGAGTTCCTCGCGAGCAAGGATTTCCCGGTTCCCGAGGTGACGATAGTCGGGGTCAATCTCATGCTTGTCGAGCGCGTGGTCGCCAGGCTGAGCTGGGGCAGGGCGCTGGGCGCCGGTGCTGCGTCAGGCGCGTGGTTCGGCCTGTTCGTCGGCGTGCTGCTCAGCTTCTTCAGCTCCGGGTCCAACCCGCTCGGTGAGATCCTCGTCGGCTTGGGCATCGGCATCGTGTTCGGGCTTATCTTCGCAGGAGTCGGCTACGCATCGGCTCGCGGCCAGCGCGACTTCTCTTCGACAAGCCAGCTGGTCGCGGGCCGGTATGACGTGCTGTGCTCCCCGAAGCACGCCGAACTCGGCCGCAACCTGCTGGCGCAGCTGTCGATGCGGCCCAACCCCGGCCAGGGGCACACCTGAGCGGGGTCGAAGGTCAGCTCTGCTGACTGATCAGCACGACGACCGTGAATATCCAGGCAAGGACGGCGGTCAAGATCCAGAAGCGCAGGTTTGCCAGCATGCGAGTCATGGCGAAGCTCCCATCGTGATCGGTGGGGTTGGATTGGATGGCTGCGAGGGGGTAGTCGACACCCCTAGAGCCATCGGTTCCTGCGCAGGATCCGGTAGACGATCAAACAGGCGAACAGGATCACGAGCAGTGCGGCCGGATACCCGTATGTCCAGTGCAGCTCCGGCATGTTGCGGAAGTTCATCCCGTAGATGCCCGCGATCATGGTGGGTACCGCGATGATCGCGGCCCATGCGGTGATCTTGCGCATATCGGTGTTTTGCTGCAGCGAGATCTTCGCGAGCGTCGCGTCGACCAGTGTGGTGAGCAGCTCGTCGAAACCCGCCACCCGCTCGGACACCGTCGTGAGGTGGTCGTCGACGTTGCGGAAGTAGGAACGCACCTCGTCGGGCACCAGCGGGGTGTAGCCCTCCGCGAGCCTGCGCAGCGGCACCGCCAATGGCATCACCGCCCTGCGCAGTTCCAGCACCTCGCGCTTCATCAGGTAGATCGGGTCGGCACCGAGCACGGTCTTCGGGTCGAAAACCCTCGTCTCCATCTCGTCGATGTCCTCCTCCACGGCCGCGGTTACGGCGAGGTAGGCATCCACCACCTGGTCTGCCATCGCGTGCAGGACCGCGGCTGGGCCGAGTGCCAGCTGCTCGGAATCGGCCTCAAGCGCGTTGCGGATCGAGCTGAGACCGGAGTGCGCGCCGTGCCGCACCGTGACCACGAAATCCTTGCCGAGGAACGTCATGATCTCGCCGGTCTCGACGATCTCGCTGACCGCCTCGGGGGCGGAGTGATCCACATAGCGCATCGTCTTGAGCACCATGAACAACATATCGGGGTAACGCTCCAGCTTCGGGCGCTGATGAGCATGCACCGCGTCCTCTACGGCCAGCTCATGCAACCCGAAGGTCTCGGCGATGCCCTGGATCTGCTCGGCGTCGGGTTCGTGCAACCCGATCCACACGAAGCCCTCGCGGCGCTCGCGAACCTGCGCGATCGCTTCGGCGTGCGACCAGGATCCCGGCAGCCGCTTGCCGTCGACATACACGCCGCAGTCCACGACGCAGCTGGAAAGCGATGGCTGGTTGACGGCTTTCTGGGCGTGCGCGGCTTTACCGCGCAAGCCGCCGAGCGAGGGCAGAGTTGGCATGCGGGCCTCCTGCGAGAACGTTGCTCGGGCGGACGATCACGGACTGCCCTCGCTGAAAACAGGCATTCCGTCGCAGCGCATCCCGGCCGGTAACGCAGGTGCTAGCTTGCTGAGCTGACCATTCCGGCGGGGACGCTGGTCGTACTGCATCCGGTATCAGTTCCACTCATCGCTGCGTCCCTCACCTCCTCAGTCATACCTCCAGTGGTGTACTTCTCCACACACTGCGGCGCCATCTTACGCTTTGGCAAGGCAGACTTCTCCGGCGACCATCGTGACGTGTGTGACCTATGGAGGTAGTGGCGTGCAGTTCGGAAGGTATTTCGAGGAGTTCGAGGTCGGCGCGGTCTACAAGCACTGGCCCGGCAAGACGGTCACCGAATACGACGACCACCTCTTCTGCCTGATCACGATGAACCACCACCCGCTGCACCTCGACGCCCACTACGCGCAGCAGACGACGGACTTCGGCAAGAACGTCGTGGTAGGCAACTACGTCTACTCGCTGCTGCTCGGGATGTCGGTCGCCGACGTGTCAGGTAAGGCGATTGCCAACCTTGAGGTGGAGTCGCTGCGCCACATCAAGCCGACCTTCCACGGCGACACCCTCTACGGTGAGACCGAGGTGCTTGACACGACGCCGTCGAAGTCGAAGGACGACCGTGGGGTGGTGTACGTGGAGACCAGGGGCTACAACCAGGACGGCACCGTGGTGTGCACTTTCCGCCGCAAGGTGATGGTACCCAAACGCTCCTATGGCGACAGCCGTGGCGGCGAGCAGCCGGGGCGTCCGGAACCGAAGCTCGACGAGTTGAAGAGGTAGACACGTGGCGGAGAGCAGCCTGGCGAGCGCGCGGGAACGGCTGCGGCGGTTCGCCGAGCAGGAGACCGCCGGTGCCTCCCCGCTCTACGAACACCTCGCAGCCGAGGCTGCCGCCGACGACGAGGTTGCCGGGCTGCTGACCGCAGCCGCTCCCGAGTTCGCGACGCCGACGCTGCTGCTGGCCGCCGCGCATCGGCTGGTGCTCGCCGAGCCGATCTCCGACCTGGCCAACTACTACTCTTCGGTCGGCGGCGACTACGGGGTGGACGGCGCCACCTGGTTGATCTTCCGCGGCTTCGTGATGGCGCGCGCGGAGAAGATGCGCGCACTGATCGGGAGCCGTAGCACCCAGACCAACGAGGTGCGCAGGGCGGCGCTGCTCTACCCGGCCGTCGCGCTCGCCGCGAGGGAAGCGGGCGGGCCGGTAGGGCTGTTGGAGGCCGGTTGTAGCGCGGGCCTGCTGCTCGGGATGGACGGCTACGGCTACCGCTACCGCGTCGACGACGACGAGCCCCTCGTCGCAGGCCCGAGTAAGACCCCGCTTGTGCTTGACTGCGCGTTGCGGCTCGCGGGCGGCGCGAAGCCACCGAAGCTGCCGAAGAAGCTGGCGATCGGTGCCAGAGTCGGGTTAGACCGTGCGCCGGTTGACCTCACCGACGAAGAGGCTTACGCCTGGCTGGAGGCGTGCATCTGGGCCGATCATCCGGAGCGGCTGCGCAGGCTCTCGCTAGCCGCGGCATTGCAGCGCAAGCAGCGTCCGGAGTTTGTCACCGGCGATGTGGTTGACGCACTTGCCCTGGCGGCCCGCCGAATACCGTCAGAGCTGCCCATCGTTGTGATCACCAGCTACGCGTTGCCCTACCTCAAGCCGGAGCGCCGGGTTGATTTCATCGCCGCGCTTGGCGCACTAGCCGCCGACCGTCCACTGTGGTGGGTAAGCCTGGAACCCTATCGGGAGGGGCTGGTCGGTCTGTTGCCCGATCGCGCGGATCTTGCCGGCGCCGCTGACCGGTCGTTGCTGACGCTCGGATTGGTGCGATGGCAGGAGGGCACAGCCTCGGCGCGTGCACTCGCGAACGCCGCGAGTCACGGTGAGCGCATGGAGTGGCTGCCCTAGCGCGGTAGCACGCCCCATGCCGCGAGCGTGGCGGCAAGGTCAGCCGTGAGCAGTTCCGACCGCCGCATTCTCGCGAAGCTCGCGGCGTCCACCCAGCTCACTTCGGCGGCGTCGTCACCAGCGTGCGGCTCGCCCCCGACCATGGTGCACAGGTAGTCGTAGATCTCATACGGCGCCACGGTGATGCTCCCGCACAGAGCACCTACCCTGACCAGCAGCCCTGTCTCCTCCATGAGCTCGCGTGCCACCGCCTGCTCATCGGTTTCACCCGGCTCCACACGCCCGCCTGGCACCGACCATTTGCCCTTGTTCGGCTCGTGTCCGCGTCGTATCAACAGCAGGTGTCCGGCGCGGTTGTGCACGATCCCGCCGACGCATCGGATGTTGCGCCGATCGGCTAGAGTCATGGATACACAGAGTAGCCGTTTGATGGCAATTGGACCACCTAGTGCCCCGACAGCGGGACATATCTCCCGTAAGGTGTCCCTGCTGCGGTACAAAGGCTATGCAGTGAAAGATGTGTCCACAGGCGCCCGCACCGGGGCGCACGGTGTTGAAACAGGACGGTTGGTCGTGAACATGAAGAAGGTAGTGACCCTCGGCGTCGTGGCGCTGGTGTTGTTCTTCTTGATCGCACAGCCGACCCAGGCTGCTC
>JBOHEL010000064.1:0-14927 GCA_050700995.1 Sciscionella sp.
CTTGGCCAGCGCGTGCCCGCGCTGGTGGGCCTGCCAGCCGCCCATCGGGGTCAGCCCGGCGTCGGTGGAGTAGCCCTGGGTGATGCCGTGCCGGATGATCCGGATCTCCGTGACGTAGGCGTCCCGTTCCCTGATCTCCGGCGGCGGGATGATCTCGTGGCTACGGGTGATCTCGGCGTACTGCCGGGTGAACCGCTCGCCGTCGACCTCGAGTTGCACCGAGCGTCGCGGCGTCGGGGAGGTGTCCTGGCGTTCCCGGAACCGCCGCAGGTACAGCGGGACCCCGTCATCCGTGCCTGACTCGTTGGTGGGTTTGCGCGCGCGCTCGGTATAGCGCGCCAGGTAGTGCGGCGCGTCGGTCCGGTCGGTGCGCCGGAAGTCCGGCTGCTGCGCGCTCATCAGGAATGCACCGTGAAGAAGCGCTCGTTGACCTGGCGGTCGTAGTAGAACAGCGCCCGCCCCATCTCCTCCTCGGTCCAGGTGATCGGCTCGAAATCGGGATCGACCCAATAGCCGCCCGTGAACACCTCGTTGCGATTGCCGACCGGGTCGAAGAAGTAGACGGTGTAGCCGCGGGTGACGCCGTGCCTGGTCGGCGCGATCTCGATGTTCACACCGTTGAATGCCAACTGGTCCGCGGCATCGCGAACCGCGTTCCAGTCGTCCAGCCAGAACGCGAAGTGGTGCAGCGCGCCGTTCGGCCCGGTGACGATGGCCAGGTCGTGCGGAGTGTGCGAGCGCTCCACCCAGGTGGCCAACTGGTGTCCGTCGTTGGCCAGAATCTGCTCGGTGAGCCGGAAGTCCAGCACCTCGGTGTAGAACGCGGTGGCCGCGTCCACGTCCTCGGCCATGATGAAGATGTGGTCCAACCTCGGCGGGGCGATGCCGACAAGCCCCCCTGGCTTCGGCGGCGGGTTGAACAGCGGCAGCATGTTGCCGACCTTGTCCATCCCGTACACCAGCTCGACGGTGTGCCCGGACGGCGCGTCGAACCGGATCGCCTCGCCCCAACCCGGGCCGAGCTCGCCGTGCGCGTACCGCTTCACCGCAACGCCCGCGGCCTCCACCTTGCGCGTGTAGTGGTCGAGGTCGTCGGCTTCCGCCACCTTGAACGACATGTGATCCAGGCCGTAGGTTGGCGCCTGGCGCAGCACCACCGAGTGGTGCTCGTGTTCGTCCCAGCACTTGAGGAATACCCTGCCCTCCTCGTGCGCGGTCTCGACCAGGCCGAGCACCTCGGTGTAGTAGGCCGTGCACAGTTCCAGGTCGGGGACCCGGATCTGCACGTGCTGCAGGCGCAGGATGCGATCGGACATGGTTGGCCCCTCAGGTGTGGAAGCGCAGGAAGCGCTGGGAGACGACGTTCTCGTAGTAGAACAGGCCCCGGCCGAACTGCTCCTCGGTCCATGTGATGCTCGGGAAGTCAGGGTCGGGCCGGTAGCCGCCGGTGAACACCTCGTTGCGGGTGCCGAGCGGGTCGAAGAAGTAGATGGTGTTGCCTCGGGTGATGCCGTGCCGGGTCGGGCCCTGATCGATCTGCACCCCGTTGTACGCCAGGATGTCCGCCGCCTTGCGCACCTCGTCCCAGTCGTCGAGCCAGAACGCGAAGTGGTGCAGCGCGCCGTTCGGCCCGTTCACGATCGCCAGGTCGTGCGGCGAGTGCGACCGCTCCATCCATACCCCGACCTGGTGGTTGTTGGCGTCGAGCACCTGCTCGGTCATCCGGAAGCCCAGCGCGCCGGAGAAGAAGCTGTGCGCCTCCGCGACTTCCTCCGCGTTGATCAGCACGTGGTCGATCCGGGGCGGCGCGATGCCCGGCAGGTTGGGCGGCGGGACCGGCGAAGGGTTGACCTTACCGAGCACGTTGCCCACCTTCTCGGTGTCCCAGACCAGTTCCATCGTCTGGCCGGACGGGATCTCGAAGCGGATCGACTCGCCCTGCCCGACCGCCTCGCCCTTGGACATCCGGCGCACCTGCGCGCCGTAGCGCTCCAGGGACTTCTCCAACTCGCCGAGGTCGTCCTCGGCCTCCACCTTGAAGCTGAACTGGTCCAGCCCGATGCGTGAGTCGTAGCGCAGCCGCAGCGAGTGGTGATCCTCCTCGTCCCAACACTTCAGGTAGACGGTCGAATCGTCGCGCTTGACGACCGACAGGCCGAGCACCTCGGTGTAATAGGCCGTCGAGAGCTCCAGATCGGGCGTCCTGACGTCCACGTGAGCCAATCTGAGCACTCCCACGTGAGCCTCCCTGGCGATGCGTTGGGGTCCTTGACGACCGAGGCTAGTGCGGTTAGCGTTCCATGGGAAGGACAGCCGTTCCAGATAGGGGAACGGCGTTATAGGGGAGCAGCATGCCGACTCCGGAAGAGATGCGCACCGCTGTCGCGGGCTACGTGCAGGAGATTCACCGCGCCTACACCGATCAGGCCAACACCTTCCCGCCTGCCGTGCGCGGCAGGATGACGCTGATGTCCGGCCGCCCCTTCACGGTGGCCGCCGTCGCGGTACGCAACCTGCACGTGCTGGCCACCGAGGAGCCGCTGGGGCCGGTGCGCGGCCCGGAGGTCGCCGTCGAGGCCGAGCTGGCTGGGGTGCGCTGGCAGCTGCGGTTCTACGATCAGGTCATCGTGCCCGAGCTCGCGTTGCTCGACGAGCAGGGCGACCCCGCGTTCGCCGAGGTGCGCCACGCGCTCGGTGTCGGCACCGTCATCTACCACCTGGTGGCCCAGCCTGGCTCCGGGCTGTCCGGGCACAACGCCACCCATGTCGGGACCGGCCTCGCCAACGGCCATTCGGCGGTGGCACGGGACTTCGAGACCATCCGTTCCCGGGTTCGTGGGCGTGAGATGCTGGTGGACGAGCTGTCTGGCGCCGCTGTGGCCGGGTTGCCCCGTGCGCAGGCGCTGCTGGCCAAGGCGATCGCCCCGCACGACACCGCGGTGCGGGAGGCCTGCGAGGCCGATCCGCCCGACCCGGACGCCATCCGCAAGGCCCTGCTGGCCGGGGTCGGCGGGCGCACCCAGTGGGTCCCCTCATGACGGCGGCAGCGGGGGCGGGGCTGTCTTCGGTGCGCAACGCCGCCAGGCTGCTCAAGGAGTTCCGGTCGCGGGAGCGCGAACTCGGCGTGTCCGAGCTGGCGCGGCGGCTGGGGCTGGGCAAGAGCACCGTGCACCGCGTCCTCGGTACGTTGTCGGCCGAGGGCATGATCGAGCAGAACCCGGTTACCGGCGGCTACCGGCTCGGCATCGTGATGTTCGAACTGGGCGAGGCGGTGCGGGTGCACATGGACCTGCACACGGCGGTGGGCCCGGTGCTGGCCGCGCTGCGCGAGGAGACGCGGGAGAGCTGCCAGGTCGGAGTCCTGGACGGCCACGACGTGGTCTATGTCGACCGGCTGGAGAGCCCGCAGACGCTGCGGCTGTTCAACGAGACCGGCCGCAGGGTGCCGGTGCACTGCACGAGCTCCGGCAAGATCCTGGTGGCACACCTACCGCGCGACGAGCGCGACCGATTCCTTGAAGGCGCGCCGATGACCGCGTTGACGCCGAACACGATCACCGATCGGGCAGTGCTGGTCGAGCAGTTGGCGAAGGTCCGAGGGCGCGGCTGGTCGGAGGCCGTCGAGGAACGCGAGATCGGCGTCGTGTCCATCGCGGTACCGATCCGGGACGTCCACGGTGACGTGGTTGCCGCGCTGAGCATCGGCGCGCCCCTGGCCCGGCTCGGCGCCGCCGCGCGCAGGCGGCTGGCGCCGACGCTCGTCGAGGCGGGCGAGGCCGCGTCCCGGCGGCTCGGCTGGTCCCCGGAAACGCTGCTACGTAAGGAGAGCTGACGTGCCGATCGCCGATGTCGAAGGTAAGGCGCTGGCGCTCTACGCCGCCCGCCGCGACCGCAAGGCCATCGAGCCGTTCACCGACGCGGACCCGACGCTGACCATGGCCGACGGGTACGCGGTGCAGGCCGAGCTGACCAGGTTGATCCTTGCCGACGGCGACCGGATCATCGGCTACAAGGTGGGTGTCACCTCGAAACCCATGCAGCGGTTGATCGGCGTGGACAGCCCGGACTACGGCCCGGTGTTGTCCTCGACCGTCTACCGCAACGGGGACGCGGTGTCGCTGGCCGGGTTCATCCAGCCCAAGATCGAAGCCGAGATCGTGTTCGTGCTTGGCGAACCGCTGCGCGGGCCGGGCGTGACGGTGACCGACGCGCACCGCGCCACTGCCGGGGTCGCCGCCGCGATGGAGATCGTGGACTCCCGGTTCGCCGACTGGCGGATCAAGCTCGCGGACACGGTCGCCGATCTGGCCAGCAACGGCGCGGTCGCGGTGTCGGGGAACCTGGTCGCACTGTCCGGTGTGGACCCTCGGCTGGTCGGCATGACGTTGACCCGCAACGGTGAACTGGTGGACACCGGTGCGGGTGCCGCGGCACTCGGCGATCCGCTGACCGTGGTGGCGTGGCTGGCCAACACGCTCGGCGAGGTCGGCATCGGGCTGGAACCCGGCCACCTGGTGATGACCGGCGCCTTGCACGCTGCCGTGCCGATGACCGCGGGCGACGTCTTCCGGGCCGATTTCGACCGGCTCGGCCCGGTCACCGTCCGGGTTACCGAATGAGGAGGGCACCATGACCGCGAGCACATCGGTGACGGCGACCGAGGTGGCCGCACGCCTGGAGCGAGCCCGCCGCACCCGTGCCGCGATCCCGCCAGCGTCCGACGATCTGCCGGGACTGGACCTGGCCACCGGTTACGCGGTGCAGCGGTCGCAGCGCGCGCAGGCGGGGGCGCTGGTCGGCTGGAAGCTCGGCGTCACGTCCCGCGCGAAGCAGGCGCAGGTCGGCGTGCACGAACCGATCCGAGGCTTCCTCGCCGCCGAGCACCTGCTTGAGGTGGGCGAGCCGCTGGTCACCGCGCAGCACATCCAGCCGAGGGCCGAGCCGGAGATCGTGTTCGTGATGGGCAGGGAGCTGTCCGGCGAGCACGTCACCGCGGTCGACGTGCTCGCCGCGACCGCGGGCGTCACCGTGGGCATCGAGATCATCGACTCCCGGTACCGGGACTACCGGTTCACCATGCCCGACGTCGTCGCCGACAACGCGTCGGCGGGCCGGTTCGTGATCGGTGCGCCGGTGCCGGCGGCGGGCATCGACCTGCGGCTGGTCGGTGTGGTGCTGGAACACCGCGGCGAGGTGGTGGCGACCGCGTCCGGCGCCGCGTCGCTTGGCAACCCGGCCGCCGCGGTGGCCTGGCTGGTCCGGTCGCTGGCGCGGGACGGCGAGGGGTTGGCCGCCGGCGAGGTGATCCTCTCCGGTGGGCTGACCGCGGCGGTGCCGGTCGCCGGCGGCGACGTCGTGGTGGCGACCATCGACCGGATCGGCAGCGTCGAGTTGGCCTGCCGGTGACCGGAAATGGGTGAGGTGATGCTCGTCCCGCTCGGCCCTGCCGATGGCCGGGACCGGTGGCAGGTGCAGCGGGACGGCCGGACGTTCGCGGTGTTCGTGCTCGACGGCGAGCTGATCGTCACCGACGGTCTGTGCCCGCACCGTCGGGGCCCGCTCGCCGAAGGCCAGGTCCGCCGCGGTGCCGTTGTCTGCCCCTGGCACTGGTACACCTACGACCTGCGCACCGGCGCCTGTCGCACCTCCGACGAGTACACCCTGGCCCGGTACCCGGTGGTACTGCGCGATGGCGAACCGTTCGCGGAAGTCCCGGTCGTCAAGCCGAGGTCGTGGTCGCAGCTGCTGCGCGAGCACGCCCGCGGAGGCTGATCTGGTCCGAGCGTCAGGTGAGGCGAACCCGAGTGGAGCCCGCGGATCCGTCGATCGGGTGCCGCCACCGGAGCTCGCTGAACCGCGCGAACCCCCGATCGGCGCTCAGCCAGGTTGCGTTGTTCTCCATGGCGTATGCGGCAAGGAATGCATCCTGGATGTCGTTGCCACGGGCGTCGATCCCGTTCACAAGCCGCCGAAACAGCTCCCAATGACGCGCGCCCGCGGCGAGCTTCATCGCTGCTGGCGCGGCAAGCAAGGCATCGACAGCGCGCCATGCCTCGTCCGTGGTCGTCGGCACGGTGAATATGCGTCTATTCGTCACGATGCGGACAAAGCCACTCAGCACGGCGTCTGCCAGTCCGAGCGGCTCGTCGCCATTGGCGAGCTTCTCGAGTAGTGGTCGATAGGCGTCGTGATCTGCCGAATCGGCGCGGTGAGCGTAGATAAGGACGTTGACGTCAACGCAGAGCATCGACTGGCGTGCCCTCATCGAGCGCTTCGGACACTGCGGTGTTGGACGCGAGGTCGATACCGGGCCGAACCCCGCCGGTGCCAGTCGGACTTACCACATACCTGCCGCCCTCACGTTGCTGGGGCGGGTGCAGCCCTCTCCTGACCACGTCCTCCAGCACGGCGGACACCGTGCGACCCGACAGCGCGGCGCTACTTTTCACCTCGCGATAGAGCTCGTCATCGATTCGAATGGTCGTCCGCATGGTGACATCTTAGCACCATGTACAAGCATCACGATGCCGAGGTCACAGGTCGAGGACCAGCCGGGACCCGCAGGCGCGGGACACGCACACCATCATGCAGTTGTTCGCCCGGCGCTCCGCCTCGCTGAGCACGAAGTCGCGGTGATCGACCTCGCCGTCCAGCACCTTGGTCTCGCAGCTGCCACAGATCCCCTCGCGACAGTCGTTGAGCACGTCGATGCCCGACTCCAGCAGCACGTCCAGGATGGGCAGTTCGGCGGGGACGAACACGCTGCCCCCGGACGCGGCCAGGACGACCTCCACCTCGCCGTCCTGCTCGACGCGCGGCTCTCGCGCGGGCGCGGCGAACCGCTCGGTGTGCAGCGCACCGGCCGGCCACCCCGCGCAGCGTTCCTCGACGGCGGCGAGCAGCGCCTCGGGCCCGCAGCAGTAGACCAGGGTGTTCGCCCGCGGAGTGGCGAGCACCGAGTCCAACGGCAGCAGCCCGTCGGTGTCCTGCGGGCACAGCCACACCCGCTCGCCGTGGCGCGCCAGCTCCTCGGTGAACGCCATCGACGACGCGGTCCGCCCGCCGTACAGCAGGGACCACCGCGCGCCGGACGCGACCGCCGCCGCGACCATCGGCAGGATCGGCGTGATCCCGATGCCGCCCGCGATGAACACGTAGTGCTCGGCCTCCGCCAGCCGGAAGTGGTTGCGCGGACCCCGCACCTCGACGCGATCGCCGGGCCGAAGCACGGTGTGCACGTGCTCGGAGCCGCCGCGCCCGGCAGGCTCGCGCAGCACGCCGAGCCGGTACCGGGTGTGGTCGTGCGGATCACCGGACAGCGAATACGGCCGGACCAGCCCGTCGGCGAGCACCAGGTCGATGTGCGCGCCCGGTTCCCATCCGGGCAGCGACGCGCCGTCCGGATGGACGAGCTCGACGGACAGCACTCCCTCGGACTCCGCGGTCATCGATCGGACTACCAGCTGTAGTGCCACGATCCACGCTCCTGTTTCTCGGACGCACCCGGGTGGGCCCGATCCACGATGACGGACCAGAGACCGGTATGGGGAATAGCGTCCCGCGAAGCGGAACAGTCGGTGGCCCTCGTCGGGCGGACGCGCCTACTCTCGATCCCGCGACGATGATCCGATCCCCCCGCGAGCGGAGCGACAGGTATGCCGAGGACACCATCGAGTGCGCCACCTACCGCGCAGGGCCTGTTGCTGGACATCGGCGGCGTCGTGCTGCGTGGCGGCCCCATGCTGGTTCGGGTGCTCGCCGACGAGGAGCCGGGGCTGCGGAAGGCGGTCGACCGCCTCGCCGTCGCGACCGAGCGCGACGAGCTGTGGCAGCGGATGTTGCGGCAGGAGGTCAGCGAGCGCGCCTACTGGGCAGGCGTCGCCGCCGAGCTCGGCGCGGCGATCGGCGAGGACTGGGACACCCGCACCATGATTACCAAGATGTACGACCGGCCCGCCGAGGAATGGCTCAACGACGCCGTGGTCGACCTGATGGTGGACACCGGGAAAGCCGGGCTGCCCCTCGGCGCGCTGACCAACGACCTCGCCGACTTCCACGGCCAGGAATGGGTGGCGCGACAGCGCTGGTTGGACCACTTCGACGTCATCGTGGACGCGTCGCATACGGGTGTGCTCAAACCCGACCCGCGCGCGTTCAAAGCCGGCGCCGAAGCGTTGGGCTTGCACACCGGGGAGATCGTCTACCTCGACGACATGCCGTGGAACGTCGCCGGCGGCGCCGCTGCCGGGTTGCAGGCCATCGCCGTCGACCACACCGACCCGTGGCCGGCGGCGGTCGAGGCGCGCCGACGTCTCGGCCTGGCCGCGTGAGGCGTCGGGCCGGTAGGGAAGGAGCAGTCATGCCGCTGGTTCGGATCGACATCATGGAAGGCCGTTCGCCGGAGCAGATCCGGGAGCTGCACGAGCGGGTCGCCGCGCTCGTCGCGGAGGTCCTTGACAGCCCGATCGAACGGGTCCGCACCTACATCACCCAGTTCCCGCCGCAGGCGTGGGGCATCGGCGGCGTGCCAGCCGACGTCGCGCGGGCGGGCGACATCGCGGCCAGGGCCGGGGACGGTGCGGCCCAGCCGTGACCGCGGATCTCTGCGTGGTGGTCGGCGCGACCGGGGCGATCGGGCGTGCGGTGACGACCCGGCTGGCCGGGCGCGGGTTGCGGGTGGTCGCGGTGGCGCGGTCCAAAGAGGACGTGGCGGAGCTGGTGGACGCGGTGCCGGGCGTCATCGGGTGCCCCACCGACATCGGCGACAACGCGGCGATCGAGGACATCGCGGGGAACCTGGACGGGCCGGTGCGGATGGCCGTGTTCGCCGCCGGCCTGCCGGTCCGGGGATCGGCGGACACCATCGACCCTGACCTGCTCGCGGTCGGTGCCGGCGTCAAGATGGGTGGTCTGCTTCGCATGGTCCGCGCGGTGCGGGACAGGCTGGCGCCGGGCTCGCGCATCGTCGCCTTCGCCGGCTCGCTCGGCCTGGAGCCGTCGGCGACCTCGGCCGGCCCGGGCGCGATCAACGCGGGCGTGTTCAACCTGATGCGCCAGTTGAGCCAGATCTACGGCCCACGCGGCGTCACCACGCACACCATCAGCCCCGGTCCCGTCGAAACGCCCCGGCTGCGTCGGATCGCGGAAACCGTTGCCAAGGAAAGAAACCAGCCGCTCGACGAGGTGTGGGCCGGCTACGTCGCAGGCAACTCGCTAGGCAGGTTGCCGACCGTCGACGAGATCGCCTGGGCGGTCACCGTGCTGCTCGACCCGGAAGCGGACCTGCTGCACGGCGGCGTGCTCTCGCTGGACGCGGGCGGGCACCGCGGCATGCACTGATGCGGTCCGAACGCGCTATGGCGCCTGCGGCTCAGGCGTTCCGCGATAGGAAACGACCTCGCTGGATTCCGGAACTGAGCCAGTATTCTCACGGTTGTGCTCAACACACCAGCACTCGCGCGCGGCGAATCAGCAACCGGTCGGCAGGACCGCTCGCGGTCTGAGGTCGTGCCACGGGAGGTCAGGTGAGCACAGTGCCGATAGCCCGCACCCGTCGGCTCGGTCCGGTCGGCTCGGACGACAGCGGCGGGAGCGAGGACACCGTGCATTCGGTCGGCAACGCGATCCGGGTGCTGGACTGCTTCGGCACCGACGCCGAGCTCGGCGCGACGGCGGTGGCCAAGCGGCTCGGCGTCGCCAAGAGCACCGCCAGCCGGATATTGGCCGCGCTGGCCGCGGGTGGGCTCCTTGAGCGCGGCCCACGTGGCCGATACCGGCTCGGGCTCAAGGTGTTCCAGCTCGGCCAGCTCGCGGTTGACCGGCTGCTACTGCGTGAGCTGGCGCTGCCGATCCTGGCCGAGGTCCGGTCCAGCACCCAGGAGACTGCCCAGCTCGGCGTGCCGGTCGGCGCCGACGTGCTCTACGTCGACCGGCTGGAGAACCTGACCACCGGCCTGAACATGCACCGCGAGCTGTACCTGCGCGGTCCGGCTCACTCGTCCAGCGCGGGCAAGGCAATCGCCGCGCTGAACCCGCCCATGGAGCGGGCCATCCATGCCAAGGGGCTGTCCCGGTACACACCGTTCACGATCGTCGACCCGGCACGCTTCCAGCAGGCGCTGCACCATGTGCGCCGGTATGGCTACGTCGCGTCGCGCGAGGAGTTCAAGCTGGGCATGTCTTCGGTGGCAGCCCCGGTGGTGGTGCTGGGAGATGACGTGCGCTACGCGGTGGCGGCCATCTCGCTGGCCGGGCCGACGAGCCGGGTGCTCGGCCCGCGCAAGCCTGCGATGATCCGCGCCGTCGTGCGCGGCGCGCAGCAACTCTCCGCCGTGGTCGCCAGGACACGGGCCTGGACTTCGCCCGTTCGCTAGGGCTGTGTCCTAGTGCTAGTGCTAGTGCTCGGGCTCGTAGCCGACGATGCGCTCGGCGAGCACAACGGTAGTGGTCATCGCGCACGATGGGCACCAGCACAGGAACATCCGGTCGGCCGCGTGCCAGAACTCCTGGACGAACGCGCGCGGCGCGCCAAGCGATGCGCCGCAGCCGGGGCAGTAACCGATCGGCTCGGTCACCGCGGCGCGGGTCCCGCACGCCGCCGCGCCCGTCTCGGTCATGATGCGGGCACCGGGTCACCGAACAGCGCGAACACATCGTCGCGAATCGGGCTGTAGCGGATCGAGCTCTCGGTCAGCCACATTTTCCTGAACTCCGCGGCACTCCCGAACTTGTCCCGCTCCATGGGTAGGTCGATCCGGACATTGCTGGCCGGGTCGCGGTAGGTACAGATCGGGTCGAGCCCGTCCTCCACCCGGTCGATCTGCTCCTGGAACAGCCGCCGGAGAGTGATCACCCCGAGATCGGACTTGCCCAGGTGCTCCTGGCTGCGGTCGGCCACCGGACCCTGCGTCACCCAGGCCACGATGTCCTGACCGTCCACGTAGTCGCGCAGGTATTCGCCCTGCTCGTCGAACAGCGGCACCCGGTAGACCGGGACGTCCTGCTGCGGCGGCACCGGCCCGCCGGGCGTGTAGGTCTGATACCACACGTGCCAGGTGTGCGTGTCGTCGATCGGCACCCGGATCTGGAAGGTGGCAAGGCCCGCGGCGCCGACCCGGAGCATGTGCGGGAACACCAGCGGATGGCCGACCTTCCAGTCCTCGTCGTCCTCGGTCTGGCCCTCAAGCACGCGGCGCTTCAGGATGCCGTGCTCGAAAACCTCGAACGCGACCTTGATGTGCTTCTTGTTCACCACAGGCAGCGGCGGCTCGCCCGCGAGCTCCTTGAGGAAGCTGCCGTAGCGCCCGTGCAGCCACTCCACGTGGTACGGGTCGACCGAGTTCTCCATGATCTGCAGGAAGTTGCACGGCAGCTCGGCGTGCGCGATGTCGCGCCAGCAGTCCTCCATCACGAACAGGTCGTAGCGCGGGAGCAGCGGCGCGGGTCGCGGCCCGAGGTAGGCGAAGATCAACCCTCCGAGTTCCCGCACCGGATAGGCGGTGGTCTTGATCCGGTCCTTGAACGTCGAATCGGCGGGCTCGCCGGGCTGCTCTACGCACTGGCCGGTCTCGTCGAAACGCCATCCGTGGTACCCGCAGCGCAGGCCCACCCGCTCGGTGCAGCCCAGCGCGAGCGAGGCCCTGCGGTGCGGGCAGTGCTCGGCCAGCAGGCCGAGCGTGCCCGCCGCGTCCCGGTAGAGCACCAGGTTCTCGCCGAGCAGCCGTCGCCGGACCGGGATCCGGCCCGCCATGTCGTGCGTGGCCACCGGCCACCAGTACCGGCGCAGCAACTCGCCCATCGGGGTGCCCGGTCCTACCCTGGTCAACCGCTCGTTCTTCTGCACACTCAGCATGCCAAGCACGCTAGGAAGCGGACCGCCTCGGCGGTAGCGGAACGTTCGGCACAGCCGAACGTTCCGTGCTGCGGAACTCCGTGCTTGCCGCGCAGAGTAGGCGCTGCGACGTTGGTCACACCCCAGCGGCCGCGGTGATGGCGGCCGGCGAGAAGGAGGTCAGCAATGGCCAGTGTTGCGTCGATCGACGAGTTCACCACCGCCGAGTGGTACCCCGGCTTCAGGCCCGAGTTCATCGAGGCGCCTTATATCGTCGATCCCACCGGCCCGTTCCGCCCTGGCGACGAGGAAGCATTCTGGTTTCTCGACTTCCACTGGTCGCGCGGGCTGACCCCGCTGGGCGCGTTCGTCTGGGCAGGCGACGGGTACTGCTGGGGCACCCAGCACGCCGCCGAGGCGTTGCCGCTGCCGCCGGGCCGCGGGATCACCGCCCGGTTCGCCGGGACGCACCTCTACGGCTCGGCGATCCCGGAGACCGACCCGCGCCAGCTCGCCGAGCGTGCCGAGCGGATCGGCCGCAACCTGCCCACGTTCCTGAACAACTACCCGCAGATCTGGATCGACGGCCGCGACGAGCTGGAACGGACGTGGGAGTACTTCCACGGCATCGACTTCGCCAGCCAGTCGCTGGACGACCTGCGCACGCTGCTGCACCAGGCCCGGCACTACCACAAGCGATCCATGGAAATCCACTTCGGCGTCATGTACCCGCTGCTGGCGAACTTCCTCGGCTTCTACGGCGCCTGCGTCGAGATGGGCATCGACCCGTCGCAGATCGGCAAGTTCCTGCAGGGCGAGGACACCAAGATCATGGAGACCGACCGGGCGCTGGTGGCCTTGGCTGGCAAGGCCCGCCGGGTAGGCCTGCGGGACGTGTTCGCCCAGACCGAGGCCGAGCGGCTGCGACCGGCGCTTGCCGCGCGCGGCGGCCCCGCATCCCAGTGGCTGACCGACTTCGACGACTTCTTGCAGGTCTACGGCTGGCGGGTGGAGGGCACCACGGACGTGGCGCTGCCGAGCTGGATCGAGGATCCCACCCCGGCGCTGGGCATGATCAAGACATTCCTGCAGCAGCCGGAGGAGCACGACTTCGAGACCGCCCAGCGCAACGCTCTCGCCGAGCGCGACGAAGCCATCGACGGCGCCCGCTGCGGGCTCACCAAGGAGGAGCAGGCGGTGTTCGATGCCGGTTTGGTCTCCAACCAGGCGGCGAACTTTCCCTGGTGGCAAGACGACCACAATTACTACATGGACCTCAAGGTGATGCTGCCGCTGCGCTGGACCTGCCACGAACTGGCCAAGCGGGTCGGCACCGACGACCAGGACGACATGCTGTACCTCTTCTGGCCGGAGCTACTCGACATCGCCGCGGGCAAGCCGTACGCCCCGCTGCGAGGCCTGGTCGACGCGCGCAAGCAGTACTTCGACCACTGGCAGGCCCGCCGCCCTGAGATGCCCAAGGTGCTTGGCGCCGTCCCGCAGTCGGTCGACGACCCGGTGCTCATCGAGATCTTCGGCCTCAACGCGCACTCACTGGAGGCCATGCAGAACCCGGAAGCGACGGCGGCGAGCACACTGTCCGGTATCGGCGCGGCGAAGGGCACCGTGCGGGGTATCGCGAGGGTGCTGCAGTCTTCCGGCGAGCTGCACCGGCTGAGCCCGGGTGACGTGCTGGTCTGCGAGTCGACGTCACCGAACTGGACGCCCGCGTTCGCCAAGATCGCTGCCTGCGTGTGCGACGGCGGCGGCACCCTGTCGCACGCGGCGATCGTTGGCCGCGAGTACGGCGTGCCCACGGTGACCGCGACCGGGGTGGCCACGCTGGCCATCTCCGACGGCGACGAGATCGAGGTAGACGGCACCGCGGGCACCGTGACGATCCTGCGCAAGGCCGGGGCCTCGGCGGCCGAGGAGACCGGGGTCAGGGAGTCGGCGGTGAGCTCGTGACAGGCTCCGTGGTCTGGGTCGACGAGGTCGACCCCGCGGTCGCGGTGGACGTGGCAGGCGCCAAGATGGGCAGGCTCGCGGAGCTACACCGGTGTGGTGTGATGGTTCCGCCCGGGTTCGCGGTGACCGTCGCGGCGTACCGGGAGCACTGCGCGGCCTCCGGCCTGGACACCGCGATCGACGAGGTCATCGCGAGCCTCGGCGCCGGGCCCGAACCGTCTGCAGTGGACGGTGCGGCCCAGCGGATCCGGTCGCTGTTCGGCGAGACCGACGTGGGTCAAGGGCTGGCCGCGCGGATCCGGGACGCCTACGACGAGCTGTGCCTCCGCTGCGTCGAAGTGAACGTGCCCACCGCGGTGCGTAGCTCCGCGACCGGAGAGGACTCCGGGGACGCCAGCTTCGCAGGCATCTTCGATACCTACCTCGGCGTGTCCGGGCCGGAGCGGGTACTTGACGCGGTGCGGTCGTGCTGGGCCAGTCTGTTCACCGGCCGCGCGCTCGCCTACCGGCTGCGTCGCGGCATCAGCCACCACGATATGCCGATCGCCGTCGGGGTGATCGAGCTGATCCACGCCAGGGCCTCCGGGGTGGCGTTCTCGGTACACCCGGTCACCGGCAAGCGCGACCGGCTGGTGATCGAGGGCAGCTGGGGCTGGGGCGAGGCCGTCGTCCAGGGCCTGGTGACGCCGGACCACGTGGAGATCGGCAAGGCGGACGGGCGGGTGCTCGGCTACGACGTCGCCGACAAGAAGGTGGTCTCGGCTTTCGACTACGCCGCGGGCCGGGTGGTGGAGATCGACATGCCGCCGCGACTGGCCCAGCGGCGGGTGCTCGACGATGAGCAGGTAGCGGCGGTGGTCTCGGCGGTGATCGCCATCGAGCGACATTACGGCTATCCGGTTGACGTCGAGTGGGTGATCTCGCGGCACCGCCGGGCAGGCGACCCGATTTGCGTCGTGCAGTCCCGGCCGGTCACCGCCGCCGGATCCGAGGAGCCCATCCCGGGCGGGTGGGACCCGGCGGCGATGGCAGCCAAGTACGCGTTCAGCAGCAAGCGACGGAGGGGGTGAGTACATGCGACGCAGCGTGCAGAGGGTACTGACCACGCACGTGGGTAGTCTGGCACGAC
>JBOHEL010000065.1:0-14866 GCA_050700995.1 Sciscionella sp.
GGTAAGTCGGCAACTGCTCGCCCAACTCGGCCATCCAGTCGTGATCGAGGAAGAACTGCTGCCTGCCGGTCAGGGTGTGCCACGGCTTGTGCCGCTCCACATTCACGGTGAACGGCGAGTAGCGGCGCCCACCGGTCTCGCTGCCAGACCACTCCGGCGAGGTGATCACCGCACGGGGCTGGGTCTGGGTGTCGGCGAAGGTGATGCGGTCGCCCTCCCGCTCCCGCGCCAGGTCCGCGAGTTCGGTGCCGGTCTGCCGCTCCAACTCCTCGAACGCGGCGACCGCGATGCGGCCGTTGGTGGTGCCGGACAGCGCGAGGATGGCTTCGCAGAAGTGGTTGTCCCGGCTGATCGACGGCCTGCCGTTGGCGACCCCGCCACGGATGCTGCCGTTGTGCCTGCGCAGGTAGTCGAGTTCCGGCCCGACCTGCCACGTCATGCCCTTGGTCGAGGTGCCCGCGCTGTCGAGCAACGGGCCGATCGCGGCGAGCTTGTCAGCGACCGCACCGTAATCGCGTTCCACCACCACGAACTTCGGCATGGTCTTGCCAGGGACCGGCTCGCATTCCCCGGCTTTCCAGTCCCGCACCGTGCCGTGTGGCTGGGCCAGCTCGTCCGGGGTGTCGTGCGCCAGCGGCACCGCCATCACGTCACGGCGCACCCCGAGGTGTTTCGCGGCCTGCCGGGAGAACTCGGCTGCGATGGTGTGGAAGATGTCGAAATCGGTGCGGGCTTCCCACGGCGGTGCGATCGCCGGGTTGAACGCGTGCACGAACGGGTGCATGTCGGTGGAGGACAGGTCGTGTTTCTCGTACCAGGTGGCCGCGGGCAGCACGACGTCGGAGAACAGGCAGGTCGCGGTCATGCGGAAATCCATGGCAACCGAGAGGTCCAGCTTTCCGGTCGGTGCCTCCTCCCGCCACACCACCTCGGCGGGGCGGGCGCCGGGCGGCGTCTCGGAAGCCGTGACGGCGTCGTCGGTGCCGAGCAGGTGCCGCAGCATGTACTCGTGGCCCTTCATCGACGAGGCGAACAGGTTGGCCCGCCACACCGTGAGCACGCGGGGGAAGTTCTCCGGGTCGTCGGGGTCCTCCGCGGCGAACCGCAGCTTGCCCTCCCTCAGCTGGCCGACGATGTGGTCCGCCACTCCCACGCCCGCCTTGTCCGCCTCGTCGGCGAGGTCGAGCGGGTTGCGGTTGAACGCTGGGTGCGACGGCATCCAGCCGAGCCTGGCGGCCAGCGCGTTGCAGTCGGCGAACGACTTGCCCGCCAGCGACCCGGTGCCCAGTGGGCTGGCGAGCGCCCCGGCGTCGAAGGTCTCGTAGCGCCACTGGTCGGTCGCCAGGTACCACAGCGGGGTGCCCGCCATATGCCTCGTCGGGCGCTGCCAGTCGAACGCGAACGCCAGGTGCGACCACCCCGTCAGCGGCCGCACCTTCTCCTGGCCGACGTAGTGCGCCCAGCCACCGCCGTTGACGCCCTGGCAGCCGGTCAGTTGGAGCAGCGAGAGAAAGGTCCGGTAGATCTCGTCGGAGTGGAACCAGTGGTTGGTGCCAGCTCCCATCGCGATCATGGAGCGGCCCCTGGTGCGCTCGGCGTTGCGGGCGAACTCCCGCGCCACCCTGGCCGCCGCGTTCGCGGGCACCGAGGTGATCGGCTCCTGCCACGCCGGCGTGTAGGGGGCGTCGGCGTCGTCGTAGCCTTTCGGCCACTCGCCCGGCAGGCCGTCGCGTGACACCCCGTACTGCGCCATCATCAGGTCGAACACTGTGGTCACCAGGTGCTCGCCGATCCTGGCCACCGGCACGCCCCTGTGCAGCGTGTCGCCGCCCTCACCGCCGACGTCGAACCGTGGCAGGTCAACCTTGACGGTTTCCGCGTGCCGGACATACAGGCTCAATCGCGGGTGGATGCCAGCGAGGTGCAGGTTCCAGCTGCCGGGCTCGCTGGCCCACCGATGGCCCACCGATCCGTTCGGCACCACCGGGCTGCCGCTCTCGGAATCGAGTACCACGGTTTTAAACTCCGCGTTCTCCCCGCTGTCGCCGAGGTCGGCGGCGGTGAGGAACTTGCTTGCCACGTAGGCACCCTCGCGCTCGCGCAGGGTCACCAGGTAGGGCAGGTCGGTGTAGGTCGTGGCGTACTCGGTGAAGTAGGGCACCTGGCGGTCGCGGAAGAACTCGGTCAGGATCACGTGCCCCATCGCCATCGCCAGTGCGCCGTCGGTGCCGGGGTGCGCGGCCAGCCAGTCGTCGGCGAACTTGGTGTGGTCCGAGAAGTCCGGCGACACCACGACGACCTTCTGCCCCCGGTAGCGGGCCTCGGTCATGAAATGCGCGTCAGGGGTGCGGGTGATCGGTAGGTTGGTGCCCCACACGATCAGGTAGCCGGCGTTCCACCAGTCCCCGGACTCCGGCACGTCGGTTTGGTCACCGAACACCTGCGGGGAGGCGATCGGCAGGTCGGCGTACCAGTCATAGAAGGAGGAGATGGTGGCGCCGATCAGTGACAGGAACCGGGTGCCGACCGCGTATGACGTCATCGACATCGCCGGGATCGGGGAGAAACCGACAATCCGATCCGGCCCGTAGCGTTTCGCGGTGTACACGTGGGCCGCCGCGACCAGCTCGGTCACCTCGGACCACGTCGACCGTACGAACCCGCCCTTGCCCCTCGCGCGCTTGTAGCTCGCGGTGCGCTGCGGGTCCGAAACGATCGAGGCCCAGGCATCCACCGGGTCGTCGTTGCTGGCTCGCGCCTGCCGCCACAGTTCGAGCAGCGGGCCACGGATGTAGGGGTAGCGGATGCGGGTCGGGGAGTAGGTGTACCAGGAGAAGGACGCCCCGCGCGGGCACCCTCGGGGCTCGTACTCCGGGGAGTCGGGGCCGACGGAGGGGTAGTCGGTCTGCTGCGTCTCCCAGGTGATGATGCCGTCCTTGACGAACACCTTCCACGAGCAGGAGCCGGTGCAGTTCACGCCGTGCGTCGAGCGGACCTCGCGGTCGTGCCGCCAACGCTCCCGGTAGAACTCCTCGGCGGAGCGGCCCCCCTCGCGGTGCAGCATGCGGCGATCGGCCGACTGCTCGCCAGGGAAGAACGACTGGGCGGTGCGCATCAGCCTGTCTGCGGCCCTACCGGCGGAGTCGGCCATCCAACAAGTGTGCTCCTGACCGCCAAAACCTGCAGCCGATGAGCGGCGAGCCTGGCTAGCGACCGGCGGTGATACCGCGCACGAAGGTGCTCCAGGATGGGCCTGGGAAGGCCAGCACGCCGCCGCTGGGGTGTTTGGAATCGCGGACGGCGACGGCGGGCGCGGTGACCGCGACCTCGACGCAGTTGGCCTGGTTGGTGCTGTAGCTGCTCGTGCGCCAGCTCGCTCGGCCGAGGTCCGGGGTGATCATGGTTACTCCTCGCGCGTCATGGTCAACTGGTCGGCGGCCTTGATGACGAACCGGGCCGACTCCTCCGTCGGCATCGCCAGCGACCGCAGCCGCCGGAGGTCCATCCTAGCAAGGCGGATGTGTGACTCCTCTTCTAAGAACGCGGTGTTGTCGCGGTGTTCCAGGTAGACCAGGCTGGACTGGTCGGCATAGTCGAGGATCAGGAACGGCCCGGTCAGCCCGGGGCTCGCCCCTGCGGCGAACGGCACGACCTGGATCGACACATTGGGCTTGTCCGCCGATTCCGCGAGGCTGCGCAGTTGCCGCGCCATCACCTGCGGCCCGCCGACCGGGCGCCGCAGCACGGCCTCGTCCAGGATCACCTCCAGCCGCAGCGGCTGGTGTCTGGTGAGGATGATCTGTCGCGCGATGCGGGCCGCCACCAGCCGGTCGACTTCGGCCTCCGTGATCTCTTCTATGGTTGCCTTGATGACGGCGCGGGTGTACTCCGGGATCTGCAGCAACCCAGGTATCGCCAGTGGCTCGTAGTTGTGCAGGGTGGTGGCGTCGGCTTCCAGCAGCATCAGGTCCGGCCACAGCGTGGGAAGGGTGCCTGCCCTCGGTTGCCACCAATTCGGGGTAGCGCAATCCCGGACGAGCGCCAGCAACTCCTCTCGCAGCGCAGATGGCACATGCAGCATGCCCAGATATGCCGCCACTTCGTCGGGATACAGCCCGCGCGCCCCGGTCTCCATCCTGCTCCCCTTGGAGATCGAGCAGCCCAGCGCTCGCGCCACGTCCGCACAGGTCATGCCAGCCTTCACGCCTGCTTCGCAGCTCGCCGGAAACCCGCCGCTGCCGTACCGGTACCCCTGATCGTCGTGCCATATCCGTACTATCGGCATTTGCCACCGTGGCACACCAGTTGACTCACCCGATCGGACACGTTGTGTGCCCCGCTGGAACCGAACCATCCTTGCCGCTATGCGCATGGAACGGGACTGGCTCATCGACGGCACCTACCGCCTGTGGCGAATGCGGGTGAGCTGCTTCGGCACCGAGGACGCCGTCCTGGTCCGGCCAGGAAAGTTGTGGCCCGCCAGAAAGTTCGAGCGGCTGGACGCCCATTTCCGTGACCTGATCAGCCTGCACGAGCTGGCGCTGGACGCGGAGAGCAGGTGAGCTCAGAGCAACGCGTGCCGCGTGTCGTAGAGCGCGCGCAGGAACCCGTCAGCGGTACCGGGATGGGCGTTGATCCACTCGTGCCCAGCACTGTTTATGGTGGTGTAGAACAAGGTCCGGCCTTCGGCCGTGTCGATGAAGTTGATCGGGCGATCACTGGCGGCCCTCGTGCCACGCCCATCGCGTACCGCCGCGAACAGCTGACCCTTACCAGTGACGGGGCCCGCCAACATGGTGCACAGCTCCCACACATCAGGCGAGAGAGGTGGTGCGGTGGTGCGGAACCCGGAGAAGCCCTCGTCGCCACCCGGTGCGCCATCGCCGCGGGCGCGCTGGAAATCCTCGGCAGCCACCGTCACCGAACGCACCCTCGCGGGCGGGACCCCGGGCAGCGCGTCGAGCAGTGCCTCCGCCGGTATGTCGGCGTTCACCGGGCGGAGCAGCACAGCATCATCCTCCAGCACACCGAGCACCGCCCTGCCGCCACGGCACGCCACCACGGCGCTGTAGTCGGAGCCGTCGGTGCGCACGATCCAGCCGTAGCACTCGGTGTCGGCCCGCGCCAGCAACCGGTAGGTCGATTCCAGGCGCTCAGCGAACCGCTCCACCTCGCGGCCACCGCCCTGCCGCAACTCATCCATCGCAGCACCCTGCGCCGCCGCCCGCTGCCGCGCCGTCGTGCCGGGCATCGGCACGAACAGTGGGTTCGGCAGGTCGCCGACACCGTCGGTGAGCGCCCAGGTCACCGCGAACGTGGCGGCCGAGAGCCGCACCGTGGACCGCAACATCGTGTCTCCCCCTGGTGTCCGCCGCTATTCGCCGATGACAGGCGGCGCGGTCAGCGGCATCTCGCCGATCAGCTCGTCCTCGCGGTTGCGCTGCAGGTACGAGGCAGTGGTGTGCTCGGAATCCTCGCCACCTTTGCCGCCGCGAGCACCACCCATGCCGCGAGCTATCCCGCCCGCACCGGGCCTGCCGGTCGCACCGCGCGCGCCTGCCGCCGCGGACTCCTCACCGGAAAGCGCACCCGCAGCACTGCGGCCACCGCCGGACGCACCGGCGCGACCACCCGATCCAGGCGCCGACTCGCTCGCACCGGGAACACCCCGCGCCGAGCCGGAGCCACCGAAGCTGCGCCCGCCCGCACCAGTACCGCTCGCGCCCGCTGCCGGGCCGCCAGGCCCGAACCCGCTGGTGGCGGCGAATCCCCCGCCAGGACCGGGCGCGCCACCGGACGGACTGCCAGGCGGCGCGTCGGTTCCCTGGCCGCCTGGAAGTCCGCCGCCCTGACCGGGGACGGGTGGGGTGTAGCTCTGGGCGTTGGTGCCGCCGTAGGGCAGGTTCCCCGGGGCGTGCGCGGCAGGCGGGTTCACACCGGTATGGGTCGGCACGTTCGCTTGCGGCGTCACGGCCTGGGAGTGGGTCTGCCCGCTACCGGTCCAGTGGTTCACGCCGCCCTGGGTGTAGCTCTGCGACGACCGGCCGCTGTAGGTGTGGCCGGGGTCGACCCTGCCCGGTGTCACCGCCTGGTCGGGAGGCGGTGTCGCGGACGTGGCCTGCGCCTTCGGCAACGCGGAAGCCTGCGAACTGGTGGGTGGTTGGTAGCCGCCGTAGGCATCCTGGTTGGCGTGCGTGCCGCTCTGGTACTGCGCGACCGCCGCGTCGGCGACCACACCTTGCACCATCGCCGCCGGGTTGCTCAGCGCGCTCAACCCGCCGCCCGAGGGAGGATGCGCAGGAACCTTGATCACCTTGCTCTTGGTGGTGTGAAACGAGCCGGTCTGGTCGCCCAGCGCGGCGTCGGTGGTTTTCGCACTGGTCGCCAACCGCTCGAACTTCCCCGCCATCGGGGCGATCGCGGCTTGTGCGGCCTGCGCCGCACTGCCCTGCCAACCCCCGGAACTCAACGCCCGCTGCGCGGCATTCACGTGATCCGCGATGGTGCCGTAGCTTTTCGACAATTCCTGCATACTCTGCTGCGTACCCTGGTAAGAATGCGTTCCCGGGCCATTATAGAACCAGTTATAGATATCGGCGGGGTTGGTGCCGTCGGGCAGCGACCCGTCCGAAAAGTTCAGTTCCACCGCGTGCTCCACGCCATGCACAAACCCTTCCACCCGATGCTCCACCCCCTGCACCACACCGCTCGCCGCATGCTCCAAGGTCGACCAAAGCCCCATCATGACCCCCCCTTAATAGTCGCCACCGCCGCCTGAGCCACCTGCTTGGCAGAGACACACGGTGTGGTGTGGTTCGTCGCAATATCGACGAAGACGTCAACCTCCAGCGCCAGCTTGTCGCTCACGCCCACAAGCAACGAGCAACTCCCCGCGGATCGCTCATCAGTCGTCATCGCTACCACCGCAGGGTACCCAACAATTTCTGGCTGGGGGTTGAACACCATGTAAGTGCCCTTTTGCGCGTAAATATTAGACAAGCCTTGACCAGCGGTGAGGAGTCCAACTGCTGCCGTGATGGTCTCGGTGGTGTCACCACTCCAGGTGCAGCCAGGTCCGCTACCACTGTTGGCATCTGGTGCGTACTTTGTTGCCATTTTGATGGAAGTGTGTAGCTGCTGCACCTGTTGTGGTGTGAGCATCGAGCACGGGTCATTCTGGAACGTGGTGGTGTGCAGCGGGTGCGTGACGTGTGGTGCGCCGTGGAGGTTCTGCGAGGTCGGCGCAGCGGAGGTTGGGTCGCCACGTGGGCTGGGGGTACCGTCGGTTGAGCAACCGGTTAGTGCGGTGGCGGCAGCCAGTGCGAGCAGCGACGATGTCACGAGTATCCGTTGCACGTCACGCGTCCTTGTTCTTGAAGCCTTGCCAGGTGACCTCTTCACCGGCGGCGTACTGCCGCTGCACAGCCTTGAGCCCGTCGATTGCCTGCGTGATCTCTGCAAGGCCAGTGGCGTGACTGTGCTGCGTGTGACTGATCGACGACAGCAACTGGTGGTGGAAAGCCTTGGTCGACGGTGAGTCTCCAGGCCGCTGGACATTGTTAAGTCGTCGTACCTGCACCTCAGCGCGCTCCAGTTCCACTCTAGCCGCATTCAGCTCGTTCAGCGCCGTTTGCACCGCTTGTGGGTCGTACTCGAAGCCGCTCATCCCCGTGTCCTCCCTGCCGGTGCGGTTCCCATCGCTGACCGAAGCCGGGTGCCTACTCTATGCGATCGTCGAGCGCCTGTCAGGTGTTCGGGCGAGCTGCCGGTAACGACCTCGTCACAGGCATCGGTGTCATGACAGGTTCTCGCCGGGATCCCCGTCGGGAAGCAGCGCGATATGGCGCTGGGTGCTGGCCGCGTAGTCGGCGTAGGCGTCCGCGTCGTCTGGACCGCCCGCTGCCATCATCTGGTCGTAGGCCAGTGCCTGTGCCGCTTCGATCTGGCTGAGCAACCGGGTGCGTTCTGCCATCCGCCGGAACGAGCGGATCAGCTCGGGCACTGGATGGACGTCGAGCGCGTCAAGGATCTCCCGGTGCTGCTCGGTGAGCGCGCTGACGCGGTCGGCATGCTCCGCGCAGTGCGCCGAGAGGTGCGCGAACCCGGCGGCCTGCCCGCGCAGGTACTCGGCGAAGTCCCAGTCAGGCTGCTGCGGAGTCGGCTCGCTCACAGCCACAGGATGTCATACGGCAACTGGCGGTCGCCACGCCGTGGCGGTCTGTTCGCGGCGAACATTGGTCTCGACCACCTATGGGGTCGGTTCCCGCAAGGGGAGGCCAGCGGCGCGGTAGATCTCGTCGAGCAGCGTCATGGTGGCAACCGAATCCGCCGGGCCGGTCGGGACCGGTGTGCCGCGTAGCACGGCGTCGGCGAAGACATCCAGTTGGTATGCGTAGCTGGAGCGGAGCGGGAAATGCTCGACTCGACGGTCGGCGCCGACCTGCACCGACAGCCTGCTGAACCGGTGTGGTGCAATCGGGTTGAACACTCGCAGTTGACCACGCTCGCCGATCACCCGGGCAGACTGCCGTCGCAGCTCCGCCGACCACAGCGAACAACGCACCCGCGCCTGGTACTCGCCGGGGAACACCAGTTCGGCGCTCATCGCCCGATCAACCGCAGGGCTGCGCAGTTTCGCCTTCGCGGCGACGACCTTCGGCTCGCCCGCGATGTCGGACAAACCCAGCAGTCGCGCGAGATGCACCGCGTAGCAGCCCGCGTCCATCACCGCGCCACCTGCCAGCGCCGGATCGAAGCGGATATCGGATCGCCGGAACAGCGGGAAGCAGACGGCGGCCTCCACCCTGCGAATGGCGCCGAGTTCGCCCGATTCCACGATCTCCCGCGCCCGCAGTGTCACCGGGTGATACCGGTAGTGGAACGCCTCCATCACCACCAGCTTGCCGCCTTCGGCCGCTGTCGCCACCTGCTGTGCCTCCTCGGCGTTCGCGGTAAACGGTTTCTCGCACAGCACATGCTTGCCAGCTGCCAAGGCCGCGAGCGTCCAGCGACCGTGCAGGCCGTTCGGTAGCGGGTTGTAGATCGCGTCGATGTCGTCGTCGGCGAGCAACTCCTGATAGCTCGCGTGCGTGCTGGGTATCCCGTGCTCGGCCGCGAACTCTTTTGCACGCTCGGGGTCCCGCGCGGCGACGGACACCACGTCGACGTCATCGGCCACGGCGGCAGGCCGGATGACGGCGCTTGGTGCGATCCTGGCCGAGGAGAGAATGCCGAGCCGAACGCTCGCGGGCATGTCGGCGGTCACTGGCTCCTCCTAGCACGGCAACGGTTGTCACGGATCCTATTCGCCCGTTACCGACCTCGATCGCCAGCGTCACCCATCACCCTCCGCGCTGGCGTTTTGCCGACGAAACGCCCGGGTGGGTCAGCCGTAGAGCTGACCGGCCCAATCCTGGCCGTCGCGCAGGCCAGCCGGGCAGGCGAACAGGCCGCTGCCGGTGTGCATGATGTATTCGTTGAGCGCGTCCTTCGAGCCGAGCTTGCGCTGCAGGGTCACGAACTGCGCGGGGTCCTGGCAGAACAGGATGAAGAACAACCCGCCGAGCACATTTCCGGTGTCGTCGATGCCGTCGGTGAAGGAGTAGCCCCTGCGGAGGATGCGCAATCCGTTGTTGTTCTCGTGCGCGGCCAGTCGGATATGCGAGTCGACCGGGATGACGGGCCTACCGTCGGTGCCTCGGGCATGGAAATTCGGGGTGTCGAACTCGGCGTTCCCGGTCAGCGGGGCACCGGTCGTCTTGTAGCGGCCGAAGATGTTCTCCTGGTCCTGCAGGCGATCGCGGTCCCACTGGTTGATGTACATCCGGATGCGCCGCGCGATCAGGTAGCTGCCGCCGCGCATCCAGTCCTGGCCAGTCTCGTCGCCGATCCAGACGTACTTGTCGAGCAGATCTCGCTGCTGGGTCTTGATATTCCTGGTGCCGTCCTTGAACCCCAGCAGGTTCCGTGGTGTCTGCTGTGCCGAACTGGTGGAGGAAGTGCGCCCGAAACCGGTTGTCAGGTACCGCACGGTGACAGTGCCCGCACCGATCCTGGCCAGGTTGCGGATCGCGTGGAAACTCACCTGCGGGTCATCGGAGCAGGCTTGCACCATGATGTCGCCACCGGTGTAGGTGGGGTCGAGATCTTCCCCCGGCAGCGTCGGCAGCGCTGCCAGGGTCGACGGCCTGCGCTTGGCCAGCCCGAACCGCCCGTCGAAGAGTGAGGGCGCGTACCCGATGGTGATCGTCAGGTGGCCAGGTAGCAGCCCCTCCGCCTCACCGGTGTCGGCGGGCGGTGCCAGCGGGTTGCCTTGTTCGCCGGGAACCAGTTGACCCAGGCACATCGCCTCGGCTGCCGTCGTCCAGTCGCGCAGCATCTCGCGCAGCTCGGCGCCGGTGGTGGCGGTCACATCGAAGGCGCCGAAGGCGAGCCGATCCTGTTGCGCAGTGGTGATACCGGCCTGATGTTGCCCGCGGAAGGGCACAAGCTGGTCGGCGGCCGACGGCAGGCTCCACTTGTCCTCTGCCGAGGCCATACCGCCGGCGAAACCGCCAGCTACCCCGATTCCTGCCGCGCCGAGTACCCCGACCCCGGCCAGCATCCGCCGTCGGGAAAGGCCATGTGGCTGCGATTCAGTCATCGTTCACGCGACCTTCGACGCCACTGTGGACAGTTCTTCGCCGAGCGCGTTCACCTTCTGCGATAGCGCTCGCCGCTGGTCTTTCGAGACGGTTGAGTAGTCGACGTACCCGCTGTCGAGGTAGCCGGGCTTGCGCTGATAGGGCACCAGTGCCCGCGTGACCGCATCCGCCCGTTGCGTCACGACGGTGACCAGATCGGGGTCGGTCTTCCGCAGTGCGGGCGCTAGGACAGTGAACGCTTCCATGGCGCCTTCAAGGTTGGCCTGAAAATCGCTCAGATCGGTGTGTGAGTAGCGCTCCTCCTCGCCGGTGACCTTGCTGGTCTGGATCTCGTTGACCAGCTCGGTTGCTCCATTGGCGATCTCTGCGGGCTGGTAGCCCGCTTTTCCGACGAGCTTCCGCAGCCGCCGCACATTGTCGAGTAGCTCACCGGCCACGGGGCCCGCACCTGCCAGCGTGTGCTTCTGGAACATCAGCTGCTCCAACTTGTGGAAGCCCTTGAATTCCCAGGGCTTCGCCACGTCGTTGATGCGCGCGTCGATATCGGCGTCAAGGCTCCCCCATATTTCTGCTACCGGTTCCACGCGCTCGTAATGCACGCGGGTAGACGCGTACAGGTTCTTCGCCTTCGCCAGCTGGCCCGACTTCACCGCCGCGGCAAAGGTTTCAGTCGCGGTGACGAGCTTTCCGACCTCGCCACGCACCCAGCTCGCGTACTCGTGTGTTGCGTTGAGAAGCGCGGGGTTGTCCTTCCAGCTGGACTTCGCCTTGCCGATGACGGTGAACGCCGATTTCTCCTGTTTCGCGCCTGGACACCAGATCTGGTACTTGCCCGCATCCAAACGTAGCGAGAACCCGCCGGAGAGGCCCGGCGAGAGGTTTTCCTGCTCGCCGAGGACCTGCCCGCCGGAAAGCAATTCGGCTTCCGAGCTGCGGTCGGCGTCGACGTTGCGCACCGTGAAGTCCACCGGCCCTGCGTTGATCGTCGCCGGGCTCGGCTTGCAGCCGTCTGGGTGCAACTCGATGGTGACGGTGCCGCCCTCACCGGGTTTCTTGGCAGCCGGATCTGCCTTGTGCTGGCTGACGCAACCGGCCAGCAGCAGGCCCGCGACGAGTAACGAGGGTGCGACAACGGTGATATGACGATTCACGACGGGATGCTTTCTGTCTCGAGCGCTTGTTTGGCCACCGCGCGGCGATGCCCGCGCGGCCAGAGGACGACGGCGAGCATGACCACGACGTAGCTCAGCCATCCGGCGATTTCGAGGACTGTCGGGCGAGGCTGGATGCCGAGCACGCCGGTGAACAGCGACTCAAGCGGGGTGCCGATCTTGATCACGCCGGAGAAGTCGAAGGCTTGCTGCTGGCCGAAGGTGATCCAGTGGCCTTCCCACGCAGTGTGCAGCGCCGACATCACGAGGCCTGCCGCGACAATCACCAGTACCACGCCGGTGACCTTGAAGAACTTCGCCATGTTCAGCCGCACGCCACCTCGGTAGATGCCGTAGCCGATGCCGACCGATACCAGAATGCCCAGTACGGCTCCGGTGAGCGCCAGCGGGGTGCTGTGGCTGAACTGCACGACGGCGAGCAGGAACACCACCGCCTCGAAGCCCTCCCGCAGCACCGCGAGAAAGGCCATCAGGATGAGTGCGCCTGCCGACCCCCTCGCCAGCGCGGAGGCCGCCGCTCCTTCCAGTTCTCCCTTCATCCCCTTGGAGTGCTTGGTCATCCACAGCACCATGTAGGTGACCATGGCCACGGCGAACACGCCGATCACGGTCTCAAGGCGTTCCTGGCTCTTCTGGTCAAGTGTCTGCGAGAGCAGGTCCAGCCCGATACCGAAGGCGATACAGATCAGCACGCCGAGCGCTACTCCGCCCCAGACCTTGGGTAACGCGTCCCTCCGGCCCCGCTGGCCGAGGAAGGCCGCGATGATGCCGACGATCAGCGCCGCTTCCAAACCCTCTCGCAGGCCGATCACGAACGTGGGAAGCATCGGTACCCCAGCCAGTCGGTGTTTAGGATTGCCTCACTTAATCAGGTGAGCCTGACCTAACCTCAAACGGTCCGAGGTTGTCAATCGTCCGAACGGTGTCGATGGCCACAGCGGCGACGGGCTCGTTACGGTGGTCGACCATGGACGTGCTCATAGTTGATCACCCGTTGGTCAAGGCACGATTGACCACGATGCGGGATGCCCGCACCGACAGCGCCGCGTTCCGTGCCGCGCTTCACGAGTTGACTGACATGCTGATCTACGAGGCGATGCGGGAGGCACCGCTGGAGACCGGCCGGATCCACACGCCGGTCGCACGCACCGTGGGTTATCGGCTCGCGCAGCCGCCGTTGCTCGTGCCGGTGCTGCGGGCGGGCCTCGGCATGGCGGATCGCGCGCACCGGCTGATACCCGATGCGCAGATGGGCTTCGTCGGGCTGGCACGCGACGAGGAGACACTGCGCCCCACGCCGTACATGGAGTCCCTGCCGGACGACCTGTCGGGGCGCCCGGTGCTGGTACTTGATCCCATGCTGGCCACCGGTGGTTCCATGCAACACACCGTCGAGTTACTGGTCGGCAGGAAGGCCACCACCTTGACGGCAGTGTGCGCGCTCGCGGCTCCAGAGGGGATTCGGCGGCTGGATGAGTCCGGGCTGCCGGTGCGGCTGGTGACCGCGAGCGTGGACGAGCGGCTCAACGAGTCCGGCTTCATCGTGCCTGGCCTTGGCGACGCCGGCGACCGGCAGTACGGCGCGGTGTAGCTGGGGGTGGGCACCGGCCGGGACCACGACGAGTACCTCGCCCTACCGTGAGTACTTTCCACGGCTATAGCCGTGGAAAGTACTCACGGTGCGATCTGGTGCAGGCGCAGCGCGAGGTGGACCTCAAGCGCCCGCTGCGATTCCTGCCAGGTTTCGCCGAGCAGCACACGGAGGAATCCCAGATCCGTGGTGGCCGCGCTATGACCGGCCCTGCCGAGCGCCAGCAGCGCCCGCAGGCAGCGTTCCGGGCCCCGAACTGGTGGAGGTCCTCCGCGAGGCATATCGCGGTGGCGGGCACAGCGTGCTGATGGTGGAACGCCACATGGAGGTTCTGATGGCACTCGCCGAACGGGGTCGCCGTGATGAACCAAGGCCGTGGTGAATGTGCCTTCTATTTGACCTGGAGTGCACTCCAGCTCCTAACGTCTATGGCGTGAGCTATTCGATCGCGCAGGCAGCCGACCGCAGCGGGCTGTCCATCGACACGCTGCGTTACTACGAGCGGATCGGGCTGGTCGACCCACCGGCCAGGGACTCCGGTGGCAGGCGGAGCTACTCCGACACCGATCTGGTGTGGTTGGGGTTCCTGACGAAGCTGCGCACCACCGGCATGCCGATCCGGATGATGCGGGAGTACGCCACGTTGCGACATCATGGCGACGCCACGGCAGGACGCCGCAAGCAGATCCTGATGGAGCAGCGGGCGACCGTGCGGGCACGGATCGCCGAGCTCAACGGCTGTATGGACGCGCTGAACTACAAGATCAGCAACTACGAGCGGTGTGAGCGCGATCTGGCCGCCACGTTGCCGGAACCCGCACACGAACTCGCACAGGAGGCGGTATGAGTTTCCCTACCCGCAAGCTCGGCGCGCTCGAGGTCAGCGCGCAGGGTCTTGGTTGCATGGGAATGAGCCAGGCATACGGGGTGCGCGACGATGACGAGGAGTCGATCGCGACCATCCATCGGGCGCTGGATATCGGGGTGTCCCTGCTGGACACCGCGAACATCTATGGCATGGGCGCCAACGAGGAACTGGTCGGAAAGGCGATCGCGGGTCGCCGCGACGAGGTGGTGTTGGCAACCAAGTTCGGCATCGTGCGCGGCAAGGAGGGTCGGAGCGTTTGTGGTGACGCGCAGTACGTGCAGCGATGCTGTGAGGAATCCCTGCGCAGACTCGACGTCGACCATATCGACCTGTTCTACCAGCACCGCGTCGACCCGGATGTCCCTGTCGAGGAGACGTGGGGTGCGCTCTCGGACCTGGTGGCCGAGGGGAAGGTCCGTTATCTCGGGATCTCGGAGGCGGCGGCCACGACCATCCGCCGTGCCCATGCCGTGCACCCGGTGTCTGCGCTGCAGAGTGAATGGTCTCTGTGGACCCGTGACGTCGAGCCGGAGATCGTGCCGACATGTCGGGACCTCGGTATCGGCATAGTGCCGTTCTCGCCGCTCGGTAG
>JBOHEL010000066.1:0-14837 GCA_050700995.1 Sciscionella sp.
GCCCGTCCGCCCGAGCGCTCTGCTCTCGTACACTCGCATCCGCGCGCTCCCGATTCACCCGACCGACGGTGGCCTGCGCAGTCCCTGCATGCCACCGTCCACCGCAAGGATGGTCCCCGTTGTGGATGCCGAACGCGGGCTCGCCAGATACGCGATGGCGTTCGCGACTTCCCCCGCGCTCACCAGTCGACCCATCGGCTGCCGTGCCTGCAGGGCGGCGCGTTCGCTAGCCGGGTTGTCGGCGACTTCGAGCAGGCGCGCAACCCACGGCGTGTCCGCGGTGCCAGGTGTTACGGCGTTCACGCGGATGCCCTCGGCGACGTGGTCGGCCGCCATAGCCAGCGTCAGCGACAGCACGGCGCCCTTGCTCGCGGAGTAGAGCGCCCGGTTGGGCAGGCCCGCGGTGGCGGCTATCGAGCAGGTGTTGACGACGGCCGCGTGCGCGGAACGACGCAGGTGGGGCAGCGCCGCCCTGGTGGTGCGTACGATGCCACCCACGTTGACAGCGAAAACCTTGTCCCATTCCGGCAGCGGGTTCGCACTCACATCTCCCTGCGCGCCGATGCCCGCATTGTTCACGAGGATGTCCAACCGGCCGAACCGATCGACCACGGAGCTCACCGCGTCATCGACCGACGCCTGATCGGACACGTCAGCGGTGACCGCGACGGCTCCGTCGCGGGCAGCCGAGGGATCGAGATCGAGCGCGGCGACCGTGGCACCCCGCCCGATGAGTACTCGCACCGTGGCCAGCCCGATCCCGGCACCGCCTCCGGTGACAATCGCGGTCAGATTCTCGAACTCCCGATCCGCCATCCTCACGCCCTCCGCCGACCTCATCGCAGTGTCCGGGTATCGGTGTACGCCGGTGCGTGACCGGGTGCGGCGAGCATACGGTGTTCGGGGAGGCGGAGATGATCGTCGACGCACACCAGCACATCTGGGACCGTGACGCGGCGGATTACCCCTGGCTGTCCGGCGCGGCACCGGAGTTGGCCCGCAGCCACGCCATGTCCGAGGTGCGCGACGCCAGAGCGGCGTGCGGCATCGAGGCGACGGTGCTCGTGCAGGCGGCGAACAACCGCGAGGACACTCAGACGATGCTGGCCGCCGCCGAGGCCCCCGTTGCCGGGATAGCAGGGGTAGTCGCATGGGTCGCGCTGGACACCCCCGATGCGGCGATCGCGGTGCGGGCGTGTGCCGCCGATCCGAGGGTGGTCGGCGTGCGCCATCTGGTGCACGATGAGCCCGATCCGGACTGGCTGCTGCGCCCCGATGTGCTGCGCGGGCTCGCGCTGCTCGCTGATACCGGGCTTGCCTTCGACCTGCCGGCTGCCTATCCTCGGCACCTTCCACATCTGCCTGCCATGCTGCGGGCCGCACCGGGCCTGCGGGTCGTGATTGACCACCTTGGCAAGCCGCCGATAGCGGCTGCGCATGCGGGGTTCCCCGGCTGGGCCCGTGCGCTGCGAGAGGCCGCGGCGCTACCCGGGGTGCACGCCAAGATCAGCGGTCTCGCCACCGAGGCAGCACCAGATGCGACCGTCGACGAGTTACGTCCATGGGTCGAGCACGCCGTGGAGGTTTTCGGGCCCGCGCGACTGATGCTCGGCAGTGACTGGCCGGTGTCGGCGCAGGTCGCGCCGTTCGGTGCCATCTATGCCGTGCTCCGGGAGTGCATTGCCGGGCTGTCCCGCGATGAGCGCGCCGATATCGAGGGTGGCACCGCCGCCCGCTGCTACCGGTTGCCGGGCGCGGCACGCTGACTGGTCGAAACCGGCAGGCTCTGCCAGGAAGCGTCGGTGAGGGGGTCATGGCCATCGTGCTCCCGAGTGAGCCGCGCATGGCCTGACCTTGCGGATGGCCAGGGTGTTCCCCGCGGCACAGGCCGCCGACGCGCATCGCATGTTCGAGGCGGGCGGTGTTCGGGGGGTGTCTGGTGCTCGACTTCCTCAGCTGCTGAGCACGGCGCCGTCGCTGACCGGCTGATCAGGAGGCCCGCCGGTGAGGGCCGGTGTTTAACACTACTGGGGCGATGGTGTCAAGCAGCCATTCGAGTTAAGCCGAACGACCGGACTGCTCATCTCCTTATGCCGAGAGTGAGCGGACTGCGCAGATTAGTTTCGCAGCGTGCAGGACCATTGACAGTACTCGGCCATCAGGCTCTATCTTGTGAGCGAACTGCTCATCTCAAGGGACCGGACATGGCTGAAACAAGCAGGCGGCCGCGGCCGACGGCGCGGCGTGAGTTGTTGCTCACCGAGGTGCTGGCAGGTCGGGGCACCGTGTCGGAGCTCTCCGAGCGGTTCGACATCTCGCCCGCCACGGTGCGCAGGGACCTGCAGCTGCTCGCGGCGCAGGGCAGGGCCACCCGCACTTACGGCGGCGCGGTTGGCCGGACGCATCCGGCGGAACTCACGCTGGAAGCCAAGGAGCACGCCTGGCGCGGGCGGAAGGACGCCATCGCCGCTTACGCCGCGTCGGTCGTAGGCGAGCGCGACGTGCTGGTGCTCGACGCGGGCACCACCACAGGACGGCTCGCCCACCACCTGCGCGGGCGCGATGGCCTCACGGTGCTGACCACAGGAGTGAACACGCTGCTCACGTTGCACGACTGCGACGGCATCGAGCTGGTCGTGCTCGGCGGGAGGCTGCGCCACACCAGCCAGGCGCTGCTGGGACCGTTGACCGAGGCCGCACTGCGCCACGTCGTCGCGGACAAGGTGTTCCTCGGGGTCGACGGGATCGCCGCCGACCGCGGCATTTCCTGCCCCACCTTGGAGCAGGCGTCGCTGAAAAGCCTGATGGCGGCGCAAGCCCGCGAGGTGTACGTGCTGGCCGATCACTCCAAACTCTCACAGGCGCCGTTCCCGTACTTCGCGCCGTTGACGAGCCCCGTCACGCTGATCACCGACGCGGACGCTGCGCCGGCCAGGATCGCGGAGCTCGAGCGTGATCCGCACCTGCGAGTCCAACTCGCACCGCCCTCGCAACCCGACAGCGACAACTAGGCCAACCAGAGGAGGAACGCAGTGGGTACCACGATTTATCACGATGCCGACGCCGATGTGTTCGCACTGCGCGATCGCACAGTTGCGGTGATCGGCTATGGCAACCAGGGCGCGGCGCAGTCACAGAACATGCGCGACAGCGGCGTGTCCGGCGTGATCATCGGCAACCGGGAGGACGACTACCGGCCCCGCGCCGACGCCGCCGGTTTCGCGGTACATCCGATCTCCGAGGCCGCCGAGAGCGGCGACGTCGTGATGCTGCTGGTGCCCGACGAGGTCGCGCCAGATGTGTTCTCCGAACAGATCGCACCTGGGCTCGCTGCGGGCGACACGCTGGTTGTCGCCTCCGGATACAACGTGACCTTCGGGTACCTGGAGGTACCTGCCGGGGTCGACCTCGTGATGGTCGCACCGCGCATGATCGGCGCTGCGGTCCGTTCGCGGTACGTCGATAGCACCGGTTTCCCCTGTTTCGTGTCGGTGGAGCGCGACGCGACCGGCAACGCGTTGCGTACCGCGCTCGGCATCGCGAAAGCGATCGGCGCGACCCGAGCTGGTGCGATCTCCTCGTCGGCGCGCGAGGAGACCGCGCTCGACCTGTTCTCCGAGCAGGCGCTGTGGCCCGCCATCCTCTCGGTCCTGCGTAGCGGGTACGAGGTGTTGCACGAAGCCGGATTCTCCGACGAGGCGGTGCTCTACGAGATGTACCTCTCGGGGGAGCCCGCAGAGATCTTCGAGCATGTCACCGACGACGGCCTGCTCGGGCAGCTGGCGCTGCATTCCCAGACCAGCCAGTACGGCCAGTTGCGCGGATTACTCGGTCTCGATCCGGCGGAACTGCGGTCCCGCTTCACCCGCGTGCTGCACGAGGACATCCTCTCCGGCGCGTTCGCCAAGGAATGGTCCTCGGCGTCGCTGGACGCCGAGAAGCGCTTGGCGGATCTGGCTGCGGAAGCCGGTCGCCACCCGCTGGCGGTCGCCGAACGAACGATCCTGCCCCAGAACCGGCACTGAACTGAATCTCAGGGAGATCTGAGTATGGCTACCACCGCAGCAAACTCCGGGACCGTCGGAAACGCCCGCTGGACGAGGCTGATCCCGGTCGCGATCATCGTCTACATCATCTCGTTCATGGACAGGACCAATATCGGGTTCGCATTCGGAGGGCTCGGCAACGACCTGCACATAGACAAAGCACAGCAGGGCCTCGCGGGGGGCATCTTCTTTATCGGCTACCTGTTCCTGCAGGTACCCGGCGGGTATCTTGCGGAGCGATGGAGTGCCAAGAAGTTCGTCGGCATCATGGTGCTGATCTGGGGTGTCTTCGCGATCCTTGCCGGTCTGGTACAGAACTTCGAGCAGCTGCTGATCGTGCGTTTCCTGCTGGGTGTGGCGGAAGGCGGTATTTGGCCCGCGATCCTCGTGCTGATCAGTCACTGGTTCCCGGCCAAGGAACGGGCGAGGGCGTACGGCGTGTGGATGATGAACATCGCGATCTCCTCGATCATCACCGCGCCGCTGTCCGGCTGGATCCTGTCATGGTCGGACTGGCGGACGCTGTTCTTCGTGGAGGGTGCGTTCCCGTTCGTGATCGCCGCGCCGCTGTGGTGGCTGCTGGTCGCCGATCGGCCCTCCAAGGCGAAATGGGTCTCGGCTCCGGAACGCGAATACATCGAGACGTCGCTGGCACGTGAGCAGGCCGACGCCCCGAAGTTCTCCGGCTTCAGCAACGTGTTCCGCAGCAGCGTGGTGTGGCGCCTGGTCGCGGTGTACTTCCTGATCCAGATCGGCTTCTACGGACTGAACCTGTGGCTGCCGCACCTGATCAAGACCACGACAGGCGGGTCGAGCGTGCTGGTCGGCGTGCTGACCGCGATCCCGTACATATTCGCGATCGTCGGGCTCTGGTACAACGCGCGTTACGCGGATCGCAGTGGGAAATATTCCTTCCACGTGATGTTGTCGATGGCGGTAGGAGCGGTGGCGTTGGTCGCCTCCGTCGCACTCGGGAACATCGCCGCGCTCTCGATCCTCCTGGTGAGCATTGCCATGGGCGGCGCGCTCGCCTACGACGGGCCGTTCTGGGCTGCCGCTTCGCGCGCGATGCCGGTAGCGCTGGCGGGCGGCGCGATGGGCCTGATCAACGCGATCGGCAACCTCGGCGGGTTCGTCGGCCCGTATCTCGGCGGCTACCTGCAGGACGTCAGCGGCAGCTTCCTGTCAACGGCGGTCGTGCTGGCGATCGCGCTGCTGCTGGCCGGGCTCGTGATGATGACCCTGCGCAACCGCACCGTAGGTCCGGTCTCCGCCGACGCGGCCGTCGAGCGGTCGAGGCAACGCTCGTGAGCGCAGGCACTTCGCTGCGACGCAGCGCCGCATGGTTCGGTGCGAGTGGGCGTTCGGGCATGGTGTACCGCTCGTGGATGCGCAACCAGGGCTTCACCGACGAGGTTTTCGACGGCCGCCCGGTGATCGGCATCGCCAACACCGGATCCGAGCTGGTGCCGTGCAACGCGCACCTCGGCCGGGTCGCGGAGTCGGTCAAGCGTGGTGTCTGGCAGGCGGGCGGTTTTCCGCTGGAGTTCCCGGCGATGGGACTCGGTGAGACGTTGCTGCGCCCCACGGCGATGCTGTACCGCAACCTGCTCGCGATGGAGGCAGAGGAGCTGATGCGGGCCAACCCGCTCGACGGGGTGGTGCTGCTTTCGGGCTGCGACAAGACAACCCCTGGGCTGCTAATGGCAGCGGCGAGCGTCGACCTGCCCGCGGTGATGGTCACCGGAGGCCCGATGCTCAACGGTAAGTACCGGGGCACCGACGTCGGCTCGGGGACGCAGGTTTGGCGCTTCGAGGAGGAACTGCGCGCCGGGCGGATGACCGAGCAAGAGTGCGCGTTCGCCGAGGGCTGCATGGCCCGGTCCAATGGCCACTGCATGACCATGGGAACCGCGTCGACCATGGCGTCGATGGCCGAGGCGCTCGGCATGCAGCTGCCGTACTCGGCGACCTGGCCCGCGGTGGACTCCCGTCGCTACCGCACCGCGCAGCAGGCGGGGCAGCGGATCGTCACGATGGTCGAGAAAGACGTTCGGCCGTCGCAGATCATGACGCGCGCCGCGTTCGAGAACGCGATCAAGGTCAATGCCGCCATCGGAGGATCGACCAACGCGGTGATCCACCTGCTGGCGATCGCGGGGCGGCTCGGCGTACCGCTTTCGCTCGCCGACTTCGACGCGCTGACAAGGGAGATACCTACCTTGCTCGACGTGGCGCCCTCAGGCCGATTCCTGATGGAGGACTTCTGTTACGCGGGCGGGCTGCCCGCGGTGATGCGTGAGCTCGGCGACCTGCTGGACACCGGGGCCGTCACGGTGAGCGGTGGCAGCGTCGGTGAGAACGTCACGGCAGCCCCGTGCTGGAACGCCGAGGTCATCCGCACGCTCGCGGAGCCTTTCCAACCGGCGGGGACCGGAACCGCGGTGCTACGGGGCAACCTGGCCCCCGACGGCGCTGTGATCAAGCAGTCGGCAGCATCGCCGCACCTGCTGTCGCACCGCGGGCAGGCGCTGGTGTTCGACTCGCCTGAGGAATACCACACGGTGGCAGAAGATCCCGAGCTGCCGGTCGACGAGGACACCGTGCTGGTGATCCGGAACTGCGGGCCGCGCGGCTATCCGGGCATGCCGGAGGTCAGCAATGTGGCGCTGCCGAAGAAGCTGCTGCTTCGCGGTATCCGCGATATGGTGCGCATCTGCGACGGCCGGATGTCGGGCACCGCTTATGGCACGGTAGTGCTGCACGTAGCGCCGGAGGCCGCCATCGGAGGGCCGCTCGCGTTAGTGCGCAGCGGCGACTGGATCGAGCTTGACGTGGCTCACCGTCGCCTCACCCTTGAGGTGTCGGACGAAGAGCTCGCCGAGCGTCGCGCGGCGTGGCGCCAGCCCCCGCCGCATGCCTCGCGCGGCTGGACGAAGCTGTACACCGACCATGTGTTGCAGGCGGATTCCGGTGCGGATATGGATTTCCTGCTCGGCGGCAGTGGCCACAACATCCCTCGGGAATCGCATTGACAGGTGCGCGCAGGAGGCTCGGTATGGATTCCACCCCGTTCACCGGTGTCGGCGTCGCGCTTGTCACGCTGTTCGACGCGCACGGCGATGTCGATTACGCCGCGACCGCCGAGCACGCGGCACGCCTGGCCGATCTGGGCGTCAGAGCCATGATCGTCGCGGGAACCACAGGTGAGGTCGATGCGCTTGAGGACACCGAGCGGCTGCGGCTGTTCGAGGCGGTACGGGCGGCGGTGCCCGCGCTACCCGTGGTCGGGGGCACCGGAGCGGCTTCGACGCGGCAGGCACGGTCGCTGACGTCCGCGGCACGTGGCACCGGCGTGAACGCGGTGCTGGCGCGCTCCCCGCGCGGAGTCCCCGATCCCACGGCCTACTACCAGGCCGTCGCCGAGGCCGCAGGCGACCTGCCGGTGCTCGCTTACCACTTTCCAGCGGTCGCGCCACCCGGCATTCCGCTGGATATTCTTCAGCGGCTTCCGGTGGCCGGTTGCAAGGACTCCTCGGGGGACATCAACCGCTTGCTTGCCACGGTGGATCGTTGGCGGGGCACGCTTTATGTCGGCTCCGCGGCGATACTGCTCGCCGCGGGGCAGCTCGGGTGCGCGGGCGCGATCCTGGCACTGGCCAACGCGGAACCGGAACTCTGCGCGGCGGCATTCGCCGGAGACGGCGAAGCGCAACTCAAGCTCGCCCGGTCGCATTTCGCGGCGAGCGACGACTTTCCGCGTGGTATCAAGCGGCTCGTCGCGGGCCGTTTCGCCACGTCCGAAGCTGTCCGAATGGGGTGACGTGCCATGCCGTCACACCCCAGCATCGACCAGCGTAGGTTCGCACCGTAAGGTTGGGCCTGTGCAGGCGTTGATCATTATTTAGCGCGCTCCCCGTGTTGGGAGCGCGCTTCTCCGCGTTGTCCCAACTACGTTCCGGAGTTCTTTCGTGACGCCGCCTGACGCTCTCGTTCATCCTGCTCATGCCTCGTCCGTTGCCGATCCTCGCCACGTTCCGTGGGCGGTGTCCTCGGGGTCGCACGCGGGCGCTGTGCGCTGCGAACCGAAAACGGTGCCGGTCGATGTGCCCGACCTCGCCGAACTCGACTCGGTGCGCGCTCGGCTTCGTCCGCACCTGGTTCGAACACCCCTCATCGCGGCGGGGAGGGGCGCGAGGGGGAGCGGCACGGAAATCCTGCTCAAGGCGGAGAATCGCCAGCTCACGGGTTCTTTCAAGGCACGCGGCGCGCTTGCGCACGTGACGGCGCTCGCCGCCAACGGTTCGGCATCTGGCGTTGTCGCCGCCAGCGCGGGCAACCATGCGCAAGGTGTCGCGCTGGCCGCAAGGCTGCTGGCATGGCCGTGTGACGTGTTCGTGCCAGCGAACGCACCAGCTGCCAAGATCTCGGGGGCTGAGTCATTGGGCGCCGTCGTGCATCGGGCGCCGGGCGGTCTTGACAGCGCGTTCCGCGAGGCGCGGGACTTCGCGGCAGCGTCGGGTCGAGACCTCGTGCATCCCTTCGACGACCGCGACGTCGTGCTCGGCCAGGCGAGTGTCGCGCTGGAGATCCTGAAGGAGCGGCCCGATGTGCGGACCGTTGTGGTGCCGGCGGCAGGAGGCGGACTGCTCGCGGGAACCGCTGTCGCGGTGCACGCGGTGGCGCCGTGGGTTTCCGTCGTCGGAGTGCAGCCGAGTGGTGCCCGCGCGCTGACGCGGTCGCTGCTTGCCGGTGAACTGATCGGCAGTTGCCTGGTGGACACAGTCGCCGACGGGCTGCGGGTGTCTCGCGCCGGCGCCCTGCCGTTGCGCTGGTGTGCGGCGCTTGCCGACAGGCTCATAACGGTGTCCGATGAGGCTACCGAGACCGCCATGCGCCGGCTCGCCGTCGAGGAAGGGTTGATCGCCGAGCCCGCTGGGGCGGTTGGGCTCGCGGGGGCGGAGCGGCTGGAGGGCCCGGTAGCCGTTGTTGTCAGCGGCGGCAACGTCGATCCAGCACTCCTGGGCCGCGTACTCGGGCGCGGTAACTGATCCCATCACCACCTGAGACACTGCATGCCGTGGCTGCGGACGGCGAGACCTGCTTGGTGCTCTGGGATATCGACAACACCCTCATCGAGAGCCGGGGTGTCGGGCGCCTGGTCTACCAGCGTGTCTTCCCGGAGGTGACCGGGAAGCCGCTGCGCTCCTTCGCGAGGTTCGCAGGCCGCACCGAACTCGACATCATGCGGGAGACGCTGCGACTGCACGACGTGGAGCCGACCGAACGGATCGTTCAGGCGCTGACCGCGGCGCTCGCGCAGGGGTTCCGTGCCGCGGTCGGTGAGCTGACCGCGCGGGGACGGGTGCTCCCCGGGGTGTGGCAGGTGTTGCGGGCGTTGCAGCGGGAACCCTGCCTCCACCAGAGCCTGCTCACCGGCAACACCACCGAGGTGGCCAGGATCAAGGTGGCGGCATTCGGGTTGGATCGTTACTTCGACCTGGATATCGGCGCCTACGGCGACGACAGCCGTGACCGCGCAGAACTTGTCTCCCTCGCCAGGGACCGAGCCGCCGCGCGACGGGGTGTTGTGTTGCCTGCCCGGCAAGTGGTCCTCATCGGGGACACCCCGAATGACGTGGCAGCCGCACTCGCCGCTGGTGCCCACATCATTGGCGTCGCCACCGGCGATTACTCCGCAGGTGAGCTGCACAACGCGGGCGCGGAAACCACCTTCGAGACATTGGCCGATTTGCCCAGGCTACAGCGAGTTTTGACAGGCCTTATGGCATCAGCGCTGCACTCGAACACGGCGGGCGAATAGTTCGCGGCGAGCGCACCAGTACCGCGCCTTTACCCCTCTGGCGTCGGAGCACTACGCTGAGTGGGTTCTATCCGGTCGATCATGTGCTGCGAGGTCGCGATGTCAGATGCAATGCCGAGCGCATCCCCCAGGGTGCCCGTCGGTGTGGACCCCAGCAGGCCGAGCATCGCCCGCATCTACGACGGCTTCCTCGGTGGCAAGGACAACTACGCGGTCGACCGGGATGTGATGGCAAAGATCTCGCAAGCCGTGCCCGAGGCGGTCGACATCGCGTGGGGGAATCGCCGTTTCCTCAACCGGGCGTGCCGTTTCCTCGCGGCCCAGACAGACATCGATCAGTTCATCGATTGCGGTTCAGGCTTGCCGACCGCTGAGAACACTCACCAGATCGTGCAGCGGTCGAACCCCGAGGCGCGGGTGATCTACGTCGATAACGACCCGGTTGTCCTCGCGCACGGGCGCGCGCTGCTGGCTGAGAACGACAACACGCACATGGTGGACGCCGACATCTTCACCCCGCGTGAGGTCCTCGGCAGCGAGCCCGTGCGGCAACACATCGATTTCTCCGCGCCGGTCGTGCTGATCCAGAACGCCACATTGCACCACCTCGAAGGCGATGGTGGGCCTGCAATCATGAAGGAGTACATCGATGTGCTGGCGCCGGGCTCATTCGTCGTGTTCTCGCACTTTTTTGACCCGGAGAAACCGGAGCTGAGCGCGGTGGCACGGCGGATAGAAGACATTCTCGTTCATTCCCCGATGGGTGCGGGGAGATTCCGGACACGAAAGCAGATCCTGGCGATGCTACCGGGGCTCGACCTGATGGAACCGGGTCTGGTGGTGGCCGACGAGTGGTGGTCTGACGGACCACCGTTGAAGCCGTTGAGCCTCGCGGCGCAATGCATCGCGGGAGCGGTCGGCCGCAAACCCTGACCCTCTGCTCTGTCGCACCGTCACCCGGTAGCGCTCGGTGCGGTGCCCGCGGTTGAGGCTGCGGCGAGCTTCGTGGCCCTGTCCGCCCTGGCGACGGGCTGCCGCTCGGCTCCGGGTGCCAGCAGCCGCCAGCCCCCCACGATGGCAGCGTTGACGGCCATCGCGATGAGGCCGGAGTTGATTCCGCCGAGTGATGGCCCGTGCAGGTAGAGCGCGACCGAGAGCACGACGCCGACGATCATGCCTGCGGCGATCCCTACGGCCGGTGTTCTGCGGGTGTACAGCAGCGCGAGCCATCCGGGTACTACCTGTGCGACCAGCGCGTAGAACAGGTTGAGCACGGTGAGCATGAGTGTGGACGCGTACAGCGTGAGTACCGCGCCGAGTACCAGGAACACCGCCACGAACAGTGTGGTCCAGCGGCGTTGCGCGCCTGGCGCCACGCGTGGCAGCAGATTCCGCGAGACCAGCCCGCCGATTCCCAGCGCCGTCGCGGCCAGCACCAGCAGCCCCGACAGCGAGGCACCCGCCGCTACCACCCCGAGTAGCCAGTCTGGTAGCAGCCCGCGCGCGGTCACCATGAAGATCGTGTTCGGGTTGGCGACGTGGGGGTGCACACGCAGGCCGTAGTACGAGGCGATGACGAGAAACGGGTAGATGAGCATGTAGAGCGGCATCCATACGGTGGAACTCTTGATCGCGCGCTCCGAGCGGGCGGGAAAGATGTACGAGCTGCCGAGGCCGAGGTAGAACACCAGGCCCTGGAACGCGATCGTGGTGATGGCGAAGGTCATCGCCGAGCCGTGGATCGTGCTCGTCGCAGCGGAGAGACTGGATGCCGTGACACTCGCGGCCGTACCGTGCGATGCGAGCACAACGGCCATGCCGACGGCCACTACGCCAAGCACCATGAATATGTCCTTCATGATGGAGACGAAGGCGGGGGAGCGGATGCCGGATACCGCGATGTAGAGGAACGCCAGCACCGCGGCTATCACCACGGACTGCACCGGTGTGAGATGCAGGCCCAGCGAGCTGAGCACCACCTGCAGGCCGATGAACTGGTACTGGCCCCACGGTACGAGGCCGATGAGCAGCGTCACGCAGGCCACCAGCTCCAGGCCGCGGCTGCGGTAGTGGCGCCCGAAAACGTCGGGCACCGTCATCGCGTCATACCTGTGGGCGGCGCGCCACACCAGCGGTGCCACGAAATAGCCGATGACGTATGCCAGCAGGATGTAGCCGAGGAACCAGATTCCATAGCTGGCCCCGTGAGCGTAGATGCCGGACGGAAAGCCGATCATCGTGCCGATGCTGTAGACCTCGCCGACCGCGAGGAAGTAGACCAACCAGCCGGGGAAGGAGCGACCGCCAACCAGGAACTCGGAGATACCGCCGCCTCGACGGCCGTGGCCCGCCCAGATCGCGATTCCGACCGAAGCCGCCAGCACCACGCAGACTATCGCGACCAGCATCAGGAGTCCACCTCCTGATAGTGGTCCCGGTCGAAGAAGTGCCATGCCAACCACAGGCACAGTGTGGTCAGCGGAAAGCAGCAGAACATCCAGAAAAAGACCACAGGGAAGCCGAGGACGGTAGCCGAGAGGTGACCGAGCACCAGCACACCGCCCAGTATCGCGACCGTGGGAATGCCGAACCCGACGAGGAGGCTGCGCCAGCTGCGGATCACCTGCCACCTCCCGGTTCGCCTGACTGTTCGAACGTGACACGGCCGCCGACCACCGTGGCCCGCACGGTGAGATCCTTCAGCCGCGCGCTGTCCACAGTGGACGGATCTTCGGAGAGTACCGCCAGATCGGCGAGTTTGCCGACCTCCAAGCTGCCCTTGCGGTCGTCCTCGCCCGCGAGGTGCGCGGCTTCGATGGTGTAGGCACGCAACGCGGTGTCAACGTCCACCGATTGCCGCGCTCCGAGCACCGAGCCGTCCCGGGTGATCCGGTTCACCGCGCACCAGATTCCCTCCAGCGGTGGCACCGGGGTAACCGGGGTGTCCGAATGCAACCCGAATCGCACGCCGGCCGCCCGCGCCGACGCCAGCGGGCTGATCCGTTGCGCCCGTGCCGGCCCGAGGAAGGTGTCGCGGTGACGGTCGCCCCAGTAGTACACGTGCTTGACGAAGAAGGAGGCGAGCACGCCGTTGGCTGCCATCCTGTCCAACTGGTCCTCCCGCACGGTCTGGCAGTGCTCGATACGGTGGTGCTGCCCGGTGCCGCCGTCCAACCGGGCGTAGGCGTCGATGATCGCCTCGATCGCGGCGTCCCCGTTGCCGTGCACGGCGACCTGCCAGCCTGCGGCGTCCAGGGTGGCGATCCGCCGTGCCAGGTCGTCCGGCTCCAGCAGCATCATGCCGTGCTCGTCGGGCGCACAGGTGTATCCCTCGGCGAGGCAGCCGGTGAGGCCCTGGATCGAACCGTCCGCGATGACCTTCACTCCGGTGAGCCGGAAGTGATCGTCACCGAGGCCCGCGATACCGGAGGCCACGGGGTCGAGCGCGCCTTCCGCCAGCCCGTCGAGCAGCGTATGGAACAGGTAGCCGGTAACCCTGGTGCGCAGCGCGCCACGCGCGTGCAGCCGCCGGTAGGCGCGCAGTTCCTCTGCGCCGCCGTTGAGGCCGACACCCGTGTCATGCACCGTGGTGATGCCGTGCCTGGCGTACTCGGCGTCGGCCAGCAGCAGCGCGTCGGCAAGGGTGTCGGCGTCCTGTCCAGGAAGCCGGGAGGTCACCAGGAACGCGGCAGCCTCCGCGAGCACGCCGCTCGGTTCACCGCCGGTGTCGCGGTCGATCCTGCCACCAGGAGGGTCGGGCGTTCGCGCGGTGATACCGACCTCGCGCAATGCCAGTGAGTTTGCCACGCAGAAATGCCCTGACACGTGGGTGAGCACGACCGGGTTCGCCGGCGAGGCGCCGTCGAGGTCGGCGCGCGTCGGATGGCGGTTGTCCGCCAGCAGCGTGTCGTCGTAGCGGTAGCCGCGGATCCATCGTCCAGGTTCGGAGTCCGCAACGGCCTGCGCCAACCTGTCCACGATGTCGGCGATGGTCTCGTTGGGTGGTGTGCCCGCATCCACCGCGGCGGCCAGCGTCATCCCGAAGAACGCCGGATGATTGTGCGACTCCACGAAACCGGGGATGGCGGTGCTTCCTGCAAGGTCGAGTACTCGGGTGTCCGGCCCTATCAACTCGGCGATCGCGCGGTCGCCTGCTACTGCCACCACCCTACCGTCCCGCGCGGCGAGCGCACCTGCTCGATGGCCTGCGGCATCCAGCGTCAGCACCGCGCCGTTGAGCGCGACGAAATCCGCGGCGATCGAGGGGTCGGCAGTTCTTGCGAGCTCCACGGTACGAACCTCCAGCCTGCGGGTGCGCTGCCACGACACTGCTGCAGTGCTGGCCCGGCCGGTAGGTCCAGAGCAGGCTTGTTCCGGAGTACCAGCTGGTGTGGCGCACGCCGTCGTCGACCTGCGCGGTCGCACCTGTCACGCCCATCAGCGCTCAGCTCAGCGCGTGGCGCTGCCCACCATGACCTCGCGGCAGGCCTGGTTCGCGTTCGCGGCGAGCTCCGCCCGCAGTCGTCGCAATGCGCGGTGCTGCGCCACACGCACTGCCCCCGCGCTCGGCAGGCCGAGGCAGCGTGCGGTCGCTTCCGGGGAGAAGCCCAGTATCAGCCGGAGTATCAGCACCTCCCGCGCATGGGAGGGCAACGTCGAGAGTAATCGACGCAGCTGCTGGCTGGACTCGTGGGATTCCACCTGCATTTCGGGCCCAGGTGCGGTGTCCATCCATTCGATCGCGTGGCCGTCTGTGTCGAGGCTGGCGATCGGCACCTGCCTGCGGGCGCGTCGGAACGCGTCGATGACCTTGTGGGTGGCGATGCTGTACACGAAGGGCAGGAAATCGGCCGTGTCGTAGCTGTAGCGCGGCAACGCCGAGATCACCCCGATCAGCACTTCCTGGGTGAGGTCCTCGGCATCGCTCGTGGTTCCCACGCCGCCGTAGAGGCGTGCCCGGCAGTACC
>JBOHEL010000067.1:0-14776 GCA_050700995.1 Sciscionella sp.
GTTCCAAAGAGGGGAACAAGAGCCACTTTCAGCACGCTCTATTACACAAGAGCCACTTTCAGCAGTAGTCAGCCGCCGAGCTTGGAGTTGTAGTCGGCGATCTGGCTGTTGGCCTGCTTCTCCGCGTCGTTGAGGGCCTTGGTCGGGGTCTGGCCGTTGAGGACGGCGGCCTGCATCGCGTTCTCCACGTCCTTACGCAGTTGCGGCATCACGCCGACCGAGCAACCCTGCGTCGCGGGGGTCAGCTTGGTCTGCTGCAACTGCTTGATCGCCGTCTCGAACTGCGGCTTCTGACTCACCCACCGCTTGTCCTTGGGGTCGTTCAGCGCCGCCTTGGAGATCGGGAAGTAGCCGGTGCCGGTGTGCCATGTGACCTGGGAAGGGCTGCTGGCCAGGAACTTCACGAATTCCCACGCGGCGCGTTCCTTCGCGGTGTCCTTCTTCTGCATGATCCACAGCGAGGCGCCGCCGATGATCGGCCCGCCGGTGTCGCTGGCGTTCACCTTTGGGAAGTAGCCGGTGCCGACGGTGAACGGGTTCTTAGACTTCGCGGCGCCGCTGGTGAACTGCCCGAGCGAGCCGGTTGACTCCAGCCCTATCGCCACGGTGCCCGAGGAAAAGGCGTTGTCGCCGTTGTCGGTGTTGCTATCCAGCTTCTCGGCCAATCCACTGGCCACCATCTGCTTCCACCACTTCAGCAGATCGACGCTGACCGGTGTGTTCAGTTTCGCCTTGGTGGCCCGACCGGACCGGCCGTTGTCGGCGTTGCACAGCGTCTGGTTGGCGACGGCGTACCACTGCTCGAAGAACCAGCCGTACAGCGAGGCGCCGAAGCCGTACCGCACCGTCTCGCCTGGCGTTGCCTTGATTTTCTTGGCGTCCGTCATGATCTCGGCGAGCGTCGTCGGCGGCTTGCTCGGGTCCAGGCCCGCCTTCTGGAAAGCCTCCTTGTTGATGTACAGCAGCGGCATGGAGGTGTTGAACGGCATCGAGTACAGCTTCTTGTTGACGGTGTAGTATCCGGCGATATTGGGCTGGATGTCCGAGACATCCATCTTGTCCTTGTTGATAAATGCCTGCATCGGGACGACCGTCTTCGAATCGATCATGTATCGGGTACCGATGTCGTACATCTGCATCAGATCCGGCCGCTGCTGGGCAGAGGAGTTCTTGTACGCCGCCAGTGCGGTGTCATACTTCCCCTTGTAGTTCAGCTTGACCGTGATCTTGCCCTGGTGCTGCTGGTTGAACTTCTTGGTGAGCGCTTCAAGCGTCTGGCCATTGACACCGCTCATCTCGTGCCAGAAGTTGATGCTGACGGACTTGCCGCCCAGCGCATCAGCGCCTGGCGCCGCGGTGCTACCGGAGCTCGATGAGCTCGCCGCCGACGTGCATCCCGCCACGGTCACTGCCGTGGCCAGCGCGAGTGCCAGTGCACCGCTGCCGCGACGTAGTTTCTTTCGCACGGTCAATCCCTTCAGATAGATCATTTGACAGCTCCTGCTGTGAACCCCCGGACCAGCCAGCGCTGACCGAAGATCACCAATAGCAGGGTCGGTATGAGCGTGATGGTCACGCCAGCGAGCAGTAGCGCCTGTTGGGTACCGTTGCCGTTGGCCTTCAACGCGAACACGGCGGTCTGCAGCGTGTTCATGGAGTTGTTGGACGAGGAGATGATCAGCGGCCAGAAGTACATGTTCCAGCCCTGCAGAAATGACCACACCGCAAGCGCGGTAATGGACGGCCGGGCGGCAGGCATCAGGATGGTGAAAAGGAAGCGCAGGTGGCCGCAGCCGTCGATCTGTGCCGCCTGCCGCAGCTCGGTGGGGAACTGCAGGAACGCCTGGCGCATCAGGAAGATGCCGAAGCCGTTGGCCAGGAACGGTAGCACCAGGCTCCACTGGCTGTTTTCGATGCCGAGGCTGCGCACGAACAGCGCGTTGGGCACCACGATCGCCTCGTAGGGAACCATGATCGTGGCCATGAACAGCCAGAAGAGCGGCTTACGCAACGGGGTGCGTACGAACACCAGCCCGTATGCCGCGAGGCATGACGTGATCAGGTGGCCGAGCATGATCACGATCCCGACGAAGAGTGAGTTGAAGAACGCAGGAAGCAGTGGAACGACCTTCTGCTGCCATGCGGAGATGTAGTTGCCGAAGGAGTAGCCCCCGGAGAACAGCGCCGGTGGCTGGCGAACGAGCTGACCTTCCGGCATGAAGCCACCCACGACCGTGAGCAGCACGGGGAACAGCAGCACGACGGCGGCGATCACCAGCCACACGTAGGTCGCGGTGCGCACACCGCCGCGCGGTTTCGTCACGGTACTCACCGGTAGTGCACCCGCCTCTCGATCACGCCGAACTGGATCGCGGCCAGTGTGATGCCCATGATCAGCAACACCAGTCCCTGTGCGCTGGCAAGGCCGTAGTCGTTGTTCCCGTACTCGAACGCGTTGTGGTATATCGAATAAACCAACGTCGCGGTGGCGCCGTTGGGCCCGCCGTCGGTCATGACCTGCACCTGGCCCAGCGCCTGCAACGACGCCAGCGTCGTCGTCACGATCACGAAGAACACGCTCGGCGAGATCATCGGCAGCACTACGCTGATGAAATGGCGGAACCCGGTGGCCCCGTCGATCTTGGCCGCCTCAAGCACTTCCTCGTCGATGCCTGCCAGCCCGGCGCCAAGCACCAGCAGGTTGAACCCGGAGACCACCCATACCGTCGCCCACGCCACCGTGAGCAGTGCCCAGTTCGGGTCGGTTGTCCAGCCCGGCGCGGTGACGCCGACCAGTCGCAGTACCCAGTTAACCGGCGACATCGAGGGATCGAGCATCAGCAGCCAGATCACGCTCGCCGCGGACGCCGAGTAGGCGAAGGGCAGCGTGAACAGTGTGCGGAACACCCGCATGCCAGGCAGTCGCTGCGCGATCGGCACCGCGAGTGCCATCGGCAGCACCACACCGACGGCGACCACGAACACGGTGAAGATCAGGGTGTGCAGCAGTACGTCCCCGAATTCGGGGGTGAACAGCGCGGCGAAGTTCTTGCCGCCGACAGATCGGCTGGGGTTCCCGTTGATGTCGGTACCCCTCGTGGAAAGGAATATCGCCTGGAAGAGCGGGAAGACCACGAAGACGCCAAGCCCGGCAAGCGCGGGCACGCAGAACAGCAGCCCCAGCATGCCTTCCCTCGGGTTGCGCTGAGGCTTGCGGCGCGGTGCTCGTGGCGTCCTCACGCGGCCGGATTCTGCGTCCCCAGCATGGCCGATGTCGGTGCCCGCGGTGGCCTGTGTGCGAGCAGCCGGTGACAATCCTGCGGCGCTTCCGCCTGATGACACTATGTACTCGGTTGAACGCGGGTCGCTATCGTCAAGCCCGCGATCGGATGGGATGTCCGCCACAACCGATGGACACTACAACTCGGGTGAGCTAATTCACCGCACGCGTGATCATCCTGTTGTGAGCGCCGCGTGTGCCGTGTCCGCCACTTGAGACGGTGCTCCCGGATTTCGAGATCACGGCTCGGACGGTAGTGTGCTGAGGATCGCTCACTGACCGACCTGCACTCCTACCGGAGGGAGCCGGCCATGTTCCGCAAGATTCTCGTGGCGAACCGTGGTGAGATAGCCATCCGCGCGTTCCGCGCCGGGTACGAGCTCGGCGCGGGCACCGTCGCGGTCTTCCCATACGAGGACCGCAACTCGCTGCACCGCCTGAAGGCCGACGAGTCCTACCAGATCGGCGAGCGCGGGCACCCCGTCCGCGCGTACCTCTCGGTCGAGGAGATCGTCTCGGCGGCCCGGCGAGCGGGCGCGGACGCCGTCTACCCCGGGTACGGATTCCTCTCGGAGAACCCGGAGTTGGCCGCGGCCTGCCGCGACGCGGGCATCACCTTCGTCGGCCCCGGCGTCGAAGTGTTGGAACTGACCGGCAACAAGGCGCGCGCGATATCCGCGGCCCGCGAGGCCGGGCTGCCGGTGCTGCGCTCGTGCGCGCCGACCACCGACGTGGACGAGCTGATCGCCGCGGCCGAGGAGATCAGCTTCCCGGTCTTCGTCAAGGCTGTCGCGGGCGGTGGCGGTCGCGGCATGCGCCGCGTCGCGACCCCGAAGGCGTTGCGCGAGTCGATCGAGGCTGCCATGCGGGAGGCCGAGTCCGCCTTCGGTGATGCCACGGTGTTCCTTGAGCAGGCGGTGATCGAGCCGCGGCATATCGAGGTGCAGATCCTCGCCGACGGCGACGGCAATGTGATCCACCTCTACGAGCGGGACTGCTCGTTGCAGCGCAGGCACCAGAAGGTGATCGAACTCGCGCCGGCGCCGAACCTCGACCCCGCCCTCCGCGAGAAGATCTGCGCCGATGCCGTCGCGTTCGCCCGCCACATCAACTACAGCTGCGCAGGCACGGTGGAGTTCCTGCTCGACCGCGACGGCAGGCATGTCTTCATCGAGATGAATCCGCGCATCCAGGTCGAGCACACCGTGACCGAAGAGGTCACCGACGTCGACCTGGTGCAGGCGCAGCTGCGGATCGCCTCCGGCGAGACACTGGCCGATCTCGGGCTCACCCAGGATGCGATCGTGCTGCACGGCAACGCATTGCAGTGCCGGATCACCACCGAGGATCCGGCGAACGGCTTCCGTCCCGACACCGGGATGATTTCTGCCTACCGCTCTCCTGGCGGTACCGGTATCCGGCTGGACGGCGGCACCGCGTTCGCGGGCACCGAGATCAGCGCGCACTTCGACTCGATGCTGGTCAAGCTGACCTGTCGCGGCCGGGATTTCGCGACCGCTGTCGGGCGGGCGCGGCGCGCGGTCGCCGAGTTCCGCATCAGGGGCGTGTCAACCAACATCCCGTTCCTGCAGGCGGTGCTTGCCGATGCCGACTTCCAGGCCGGCCGGGTGACGACCTCGTTCATTGAGGAGCGGCCTGAGCTGTTGACCGCCAGGCAGTCCGCGGACCGAGGCACCCGGCTGCTGACCTACCTCGCCGACGTGACCGTGAACAAGCCGCACGGCGAACGCCCCTCGGTCATCGACCCCGTGGAGAAGCTGCCCGCACTTGACCTGGCGGCCGAGCCTGCTGCCGGATCGAAGCAGAAGCTGGAGGAGTTGGGGCCGGACGGCTTCGCGGCGTGGTTGCGGCAACGCCCGACGATCGGCGTCACCGACACCACCTTCCGGGACGCCCACCAGTCCTTGCTCGCGACCAGGGTGCGCACCAAGGATTTACTCGCGGTGGCGCCGCACGTGGCTCGCGCGCTACCGGGACTGCTGTCGCTGGAGTGCTGGGGTGGCGCCACCTACGACGTGGCACTGCGCTTCCTCGCCGAGGACCCGTGGCAGCGGCTCGTCGAGTTGCGGGAAGCGGTGCCGAATATCTGCCTGCAGATGTTGCTGCGCGGCCGCAACACCGTCGGGTACACGCCGTACCCGACGGCGGTGACCAGGACGTTCGTCGCCGAGGCGACAAAGTCAGGTATCGACATATTCCGGATCTTCGACGCGCTCAACGATGTCGAGCAGATGCGGCCCGCTATTGAAGCGGTGCGGGAATCCGGGAACGCGGTCGCCGAGGTGTCGTTGTGCTACACGGCCGATCTGGCCGATCCCGGCGAGCGGCTCTACACACTTGACTACTACTTGAAGCTGGCCGAACAGATCGTCGGCGCTGGCGCGCATGTGCTTGCTATCAAGGACATGGCGGGCGTGCTGCGCCCGCCTGCCGCAGTGAAGCTGGTGTCGGCGCTGCGCAAGGAGTTCGACCTGCCAGTACACCTGCACACACATGACACGGCAGGCGGTCAGGTCGGTACCTACCTTGCGGCCATCGCCGCCGGAGTGGATGCGGTGGACGGTGCGGTGGCGTCCATGTCCGGTACGAGTTCGCAGCCTTCACTGTCGGCGATCGTCGGCGCCACGGACCACGGGGACCGCGAGACGGGGCTCGATCTGCGATCGGTCACTTCTTTCGAGCCGTACTGGGAGATCGTGCGCCGGGTGTACAAGCCGTTCGAGGCCGCTTTGCCGTCGCCGACGGGGCGGGTGTACCACCACGAGATCCCCGGTGGTCAGCTGTCCAACCTGCGCACCCAGGCGGTCGCGCTCGGGCTCGGTGACCGGTTCGAGGAGATCGAGGATGCTTACGCTGCTGCCGACCGGATGCTCGGCAGGCTGGTGAAGGTCACGCCGTCGTCCAAAGTGGTCGGTGACCTCGCGCTGCACCTGGTCGGTGCCGGCGTCGACCCGAAGGAGTTCGAGTCCGATCCGCGCCGGTTCGACATCCCCGACTCGGTGATCGGGTTCCTGCACGGCGAGCTCGGTGACCCGCCGGGCGGCTGGCCGGAGCCTTTCCGCGGCAAGGCGTTGCAGGGCAGGGCCGAGCGGAAGCAGGCAGCCGAGCTGACCGCCGAGGACACCGAGGGACTCGAGGGCGATTCCGCAGTGTGCAGGGCAACGTTGAACCGGCTGCTGTTCGCCGGTCCTGCCAAGGAGTTCGAGTCGCACCGCGAGCATTTCGGTGACACCAGCGTGCTCACCAGCAAGGACTTCTTCTACGGGCTGCTGCCGGGATACGAATACTCGGTCGATCTGGAACCCGGCGTGCGGCTGCTGATCGAGTTGGAGGCGATCGGGGAAGCCGATGAGCGCGGCATACGGACGGTCATGGCCACCCTCAACGGGCAGCTGCGGCCGATCCAGGTACGTGATCGTTCGGTGGCCTCCGACCTGCCGGTAGCCGAAAAGGCCGACAAGTCGAATTCCGGGCATGTCGCGGCGCCGTTCGCCGGGGTGGTGACGTTGCAGGTCACCGAGGGCGACACCATCTCAGCCGGGGACAATGTCGCGACGATCGAAGCCATGAAGATGGAAGCCGGTATCACCGCACCCAGGGACGGCACGGTCGCCCGGCTGGCCATCGGCGCGGTGCAGCAGGTAGAAGGCGGCGACCTGCTAGCCGTCTTGGAATAAACGAAATTGGTCCTCACGGTATGAAGGGGTTCTCGATGACGAGTTCACGTCAATTTGACGTGGTGAGCCAGCGTTGGTCGGTGGACAGCACCGTGAGGCGTTGGGTGGCGCGGGTGAGCGCGACGTAGAGGCTGCGCGGTCCGGTCAGCGACTCCGCGATCAGTTCCGACGGCTCGAAGAGCACCACGCCGTCGTACTCAAGACCCTTGGCCTGCAGGCTGCCGACCGCCCTGATCCTGGGATCGAGGCCCGCGATCCATCCCTCGACCTCGGACACCCTGTCCATCGCGCAGATCACACTGATCGTGCCCTCGACGCTGGACAGTAGTTCGGTCGCCGCGGCCCGGATGTCGGTGGCAGGCTCGCCGACCGCGAGCAGCGCCGGTTCGATACCGGTGGCGCGTACGGCATGCGGCAATTCCTCCGGCGAGGCCACCCTGTCCACCACGCGTGCCGCGAGCTCGAAGATCTCGGCCGAGTTTCGGTAGTTGGTGCGCAAGGTGAAGCGCCGCCGCTTCGCGGTTCTCCCGAAGGCCCGATCCGCCGCCTGCCTGGCTTCCTCCGGTTCCGGCCATGAGCTTTGTACCGGATCACCGACGACGGTCCAGCTCGCGTAGCGGCCACGCCGACCGATCATCCGCCACTGCATCGGGGACAGGTCCTGCGACTCGTCGACCACGACATGGGAGTACTCGTCGTAAGGCGGCGCGGTGTCGAAGCCCTGCCCCCGCCGATTTCGCCCGCGCTGTGGCGGACGGCCGAGCAGCACGCGCAGTTCGTCGAGTAAGGCCACATCGGCGACCGAGAAATCCTCGCTCGCCCAGGACGCGGCCAGCGCCTTCACCTGCTCAGCCGAGAGCAGCCGTCGCGCCGCGGCCGCCAGCCTGGCGGGATCGGCCAGCGCCGCAAGGGTTTCCTGCGGCGTGCGCAGCGGCCACCATGCGACAACGAAGCGGTGGAAGTCGATGCGCTCAGCTAGATCGTCGATCAGTGCCTCGCGGTCCGGCGCAGGCTTCCCGTCCTCGGTAGCGTTCTGCTCAGCCTTGCGCGCGAACGCTTCCAGCAGCGCTTCCGCGGCCAGCACCCGGGATGCGTTGGGAGGGTGGCCTTTGGCGTGCACGGTACGGCGCACCTCGGCCAGTGTGGCGGCATCGAGCCTGAGCACGTCGCCGTGGTAGATGATGCGCATCTGCTCCGGCGCTCCGGCAGCGGGTTGCCGCAGCTCGTTGCGCAGCACGCGGCGCATCAGCAGCGCACCCTTGACGGCGGCCACTTCCGCGGTATCCATCCTGGTCGCACCGACCTCGTCGAGTACCTCGCCGAGCGCACGCAACTCGACCGCGTTCTCGCCCATCGACGGCAGCACCCGCGAGATGTAGTTGGTGAACACCGGGGACGGCCCCACGACGAGCACCCCCGCGCCCCCCATCCGCCTGCGGTCCCGATACAGCAGGTAGGCCGCGCGGTGCAGCGCCACGGCAGTCTTCCCGGTCCCCGGGCCTCCGGTGATCTCGGTGACGCCCTGCCACGGAGCGCGGATCGCGACATCCTGCTCACGCTGGATGGTGGCGACGATGTTGTGCATCTTCTCGCCGCGCGCCCGGCTCAGGCTGGCCATCAGCGCCCCTTGGCCGACGATCCGCATCTCCTCCGGCAGCGCCTCGGCGTCAAGCAGGTCGTCGTCGATGTCGATGACGGTCTCGGCCGAGCTGCGGATCACCCTGCGCCGGATGACGCCCATCGGTTCTTCGGCGGTCGCCTGGTAGAAGGCGGCGGCGGCCGGGGCGCGCCAGTCGGTAACCAGATTGTCGAACTCGGCGTCGCGCACCCCGATCCTGCCGACGTACATGGTCTCGCCGTCGGTGAGATCGAGCCGCCCGAACACCAGCCCCTCGTGCTCGGTGTCGAGTGCCTGCAGCAGTTTCGAGGCGTGCCGAACCATCACGTCGCGGGCAAGCAGCATTTGACCCTGCTCGAACGCGGCCTCGTTCCTCGCGCCGTCGGCGAGCTCGAATCCCTTGTCCCTCATCACCTTGGCGTCCTTGCGTAGCTCGGAGACCCTGCGGTACACCTGATCGACATGGCGCTGCTCCATGGCGAGTTCGGCTTGCCGTACCGAGTCGGAAGAACTGTCGGCCACGCGCTGCTCCTGAGGTCACGCCAAGGGGGACGGATCAGCTTACGCCCGCGACCACGGCGGGAGTCCGGCCGCCGGGGAGTGGCTACCGTGATCGCATGACACGGATCGTGGCGGGCGCCGCGGGTGGCAGGCGGCTGGCAGTCCCGCCGAGGGGGACAAGGCCGACCTCGGAGCGGGTACGCGAGGCGCTGTTCAGCGCGCTGGATGCCGCGGCGGCGCTGGATGGCGCGCGGGTGCTGGATCTCTACGCGGGGTCCGGCGCACTCGGACTTGAGGCGCTCTCCCGTGGTGCGGCCCATGCGCTGCTCGTCGAGCGGGATTCGGCGGCGGTGCGGTCGCTGCGGCGCAACGTCGCGGCGGTGGGACTGCCGGGCGCCGAGATCCGCAACGGAAGCGTCGAGGCGGCGCTGCGGACGGCGCCCGAGGCGCGCTATCAGGTGGTGCTTGCCGACCCGCCCTACGCGGTGACCGGCGCCGAACTCGCCGCCGTTCTCGCGGCGCTCGCCGGATGGACCGAGCCGGGCTCGCTCGTGGTCGTGGAGCGTGCGGTGCGCAGCGCGGACCCGAACTGGCCACTGCCCTACCTGGCGTGGCGCAGCAGGGGCTACGGCGACACCATGCTGCACTGGGCCCGCCACCGGGATGAGTGACAGTGGCCACGACAAGCCGTGCAACGGCGGCACCGGCTGCTACGGTCCCAGGCTCATGAGGCGTGCGGTCTGCCCAGGGTCATACGATCCTGTCACCAACGGGCATCTCGACATCATCACCCGTGCCTCTGGTCTGTTCGACGAGGTCGTGGTCGCCGTTCTGATCAACAAGAACAAGACCGGCCTGTTCGCCGTCGACGAGCGGATGGAGATGCTGCGGGAGATCAGTGCGCACCTGCCGAATGTTCGGGTGGACTCCTGGCACGGGCTGCTGGTCGACTATTGCGGGCAGCACGACATCGCCGCGATCGCGAAGGGCCTACGTGCGGTCAGCGACTTCGACTACGAGTTGCAAATGGCGCAGATGAACCAGCAGCTCTCCGGCGTGGAGACACTGTTCATGTCGACCAATCCGCTGTACAGCTTCCTCTCAAGCTCGCTGGTGAAAGAGGTCGCGACCTATGGTGGCGACGTGGCCCACCTGCTGCCCGCGACCGTCCACGCCCGGCTGGTGCAGCGGCTGGCCAGCATTCGGGAGCAATGATGTCGGCGCCCTACTTTCGTCGTGGACCATGCGGATGATGTTCACGGCGATCGCAGAGAGCTATCGGCCATAAGCGTTACGGTGTCGTACTATGCGATACCTCACATCACGAACCGCAGCGCTGCTGATCGTGTTCGCGCTCGCGTTGCTCGGCGGAGCAAGCGTCAGCACGGTCGCGAACGCCGAGGGCGCCGCAGGCGTCACCATTCCGATGCAGGCAGGCTGCGGCGATACCTCGGGGTTCACGGTCGTAGAGCTCTCGGCGCTGCCGCCGCAGGCAGCCGACACCGTGGGGCTGATCAAGGCGGGCGGACCATTCCCTTACCCGAACAACGACGGCGTGGTGTTCACCAACCGGGAAGGCATCCTGCCGTCCTGCGCCTCGACCTACTACCGTGAGTACACGGTGGTGACCCCCGGTGCGAGCAATCGCGGCGCCCGGCGCATCGTCACAGGTAACGGCGGTGAGTATTTCTACACCGGTGATCACTACGCCAGCTTCGAGCTGATCGACCCGGCGAGCCTTAACGGCGGCGGCACCGGTCAGTTGCCCACTGTCGGCCTCTCCACGCTGCCGCAACCGGTGCGGGACGCGGTTGCGCTGGCACGGTCAGGCGCGCAGGGCGACGAGGTGTACCAGAATCGGGAGGGTGTGCTGCCGCAACGGAGCGCAGGGTACTACCAGCTCTACAAGGTCGTCGGCAGTGACTCCGAGCGGGTGATCGCAGGCGCGCAAGGCGATATCTACTACACGCCCGATCACTACACGAGCTTCGCGGGTGTCGATCTCGCGGGTTGACACGCCCGGACAAACGTCAATTCCGACGCTCCGCCCCGCGGGGGAGGGAGACTGGGGGCCAGCGAAATAGTCGAGGAGTTGACGTGTACCGGGTTTTCGAGGCGCTCGACGAGGTCGTGACGATCGTCGAAGAAGCACGCGGCGTTCCCATGACCGCAGGCTGCGTGGTGCCGCGCGGCGACCTGCTGGAACTGCTTGATGACGTCAGGGACGCCATTCCCAGCGAGTTGGACGACGCGCAGGACGTGCTGGATCACCGGGATGAGGTGGTCGGCAAGGCGACAGCGGACGCGGAGCTGGCGGTCAGTGGCGCGAACGAGCAGGCGGAGCGGACAGTCGCCGACGCGGACGCGGAAGCCCAGCAGTTGGTCGCCGACGCGCGGGCCCACGCCGATGAGATGCTGGCACGGGCACAGGCCGAGGCGGAGCAGGCGGTAGCTGCCGGGCGCGCGGAGTACGAGGAGTTCCTGGCACGCGCGCAGGGGGAGTCAGAGCGCATGATGCAGGCGGGGCGGGCGTCGTACGAGCGGTCGGTGGCCGAAGGCAGGGCCGAGCAGGCAAGGCTGGTCGCGCAGACCGAGGTGGTGCAGGCGGCACACGCCGAGTCGGTGCGGATCGTCGACGGCGCGCGCGGCGAGGCTCGCCGGGTCAGCGAGGACTGTGACACCTACGTCGACGGCAAGCTCGCGGAGTTCGAGGACCTGCTCAGCCATACCCTGCGCACCATCGGCAACGGTCGTCATCACCTGCGGGCGCCGATGCCAGGCGTCAACGGCGCCGCTGTCGGTGTCGGCAATGGAGCCGCTCCGTTCGACTACAACCAGGCCTGATGCCCCTCCGCTCGCTCGTCGCGTAGCCTGGCCCGGTTGTCACAACGTCTTGTGGCCGACCCCGTCCCCGCGAATCCGAGCAGATGATGTCTCAGCGCAGAACCGAATCCCGCCGCCGCACCTCCGGTCCCTGGGTGATCGATACCAGGGAGATCGGCAGGCGGCCAGGGGTAAGCCGCAACTATCACCGTAGTGCGCCGGTACAACCGGGTCTCGGCCTGGCTGACGTGGTCTCGGTGCCAGAGGACGGCGAGGTCCAACTGCGGTTGCTCGTCGAGTCGGTGATGGAGGGCGTGCTGGTGTCAGGGTCGGCGACCGCGCCGATCGTGGGGGAGTGCGCGCGCTGCCTCGAGCCGGTTTCCGACGAGATCGAGGTCGAGCTGACGGAACTGTTCGCCTATCCCGACAGCGCCACCGAGGCGACGACGGACGCCGACGAGGTTCGGCGGCTGGTCGACGACAAGATCGACCTGGAACCGGTGGTGCGGGACGCCGTGGTGCTGGCGCTGCCGCCCGCTCCGTTGTGTGCTACTGACTGTGAGGGACTGTGTCCGGAATGTGGCGAGAAGTGGGCCGATCTGGAGTCCGGCCACGGGCATGAGAAGATAGATCCTCGGTGGGCCGCACTGCGGGAGCGGTTCACTGGGGGAGAAAGCAGCCCAACCTGAGCGTATGACGCTCGATCCATGCAAGTAGATCCGCCAGGGCCATGCTGGTCCTGGCAGTGTTAGAGGAGTAGACGTGGCCGTCCCGAAGCGGAAGATGTCGCGCTCGAACACGCGCTCGCGCCGTGCCCAGTGGAAGACCACGGCACCGAACCTGGCGCCGTGCTCGAATCGTGCGTGCCGCCAGCCAAAGCCGCAACACATCGCCTGCCCGGCCTGTGGTCAGTACGACGGCCGCCAGGTCGTCAGTCCTGCCTAGGGCAGCCACGACGGCACATGTCCGACGTGGGGGGTAAAGCAGCCATCGGTTCGCAAGAAGAGCGCGCTCAGCTGCTGGCCGCGCTCGGTGTCCATCTGGGCACCGAGTTGCTGACTCTCGCGCTGACACACCGCTCCTACGCTTACGAGAACGGCGGGCTGCGGCCGAACGAGCGACTCGAGTTCCTTGGCGATGCGGTGCTCGGCGTGGTCGTGACGGACCATCTCTACCGTGCCCACCCTGACCTTCCCGAGGGCCAGCTGGCGAAGCTGCGGGCCAGCGTGGTCAACATGCACGCGCTAGCCGGTGTCGCCCGAGGGCTCGGCCCCGGTGGGCTCGGCGCGCATCTACTGCTCGGGCGTGGCGAAGAGCTCACCGGTGGCAGGGACAAGGCGAGCATCCTCGCCGATGGTATGGAAGCCATGATCGGTGCGGTTTACCTGGAACACGGCATCGGAGCCGCTACCGACCTGATACACCGGCTGTTCGACCCGTTGCTGGTCGAGGCGCCGAACCGGGGCGCGAGCCTGGACTGGAAGACCAGCCTGCAGGAGCTCACCGCGGCCTCGGGCCTTGGCGTCCCGGAATACCGGGTGACCGAGGAAGGCCCCGACCACCGCAAGGAATTCACCGCGACCGTTGTGGTGAGTTCGCGGGACCACGGTCAGGGCGTCGGCAGCACCAAGAAGGAAGCCGAGCAGAAGGCGGCGGAGGCCGCGTGGCGCACGCTGTCCGCGGACATCGTGCAGCCGGATGCCACAGCCGATGTCGATGCCTCGGCCGACCGCTGAAGCAGTGCTTCGGCGAGAATACTGACGTGCCAGAGCTTCCCGAGGTCGAGGTCGTGCGTCGCGGCTTGGTCGAACACGTGGTCGGCAGGACGATCGCGGACGTATATGTGCTGCATCCGCGTGCGGTACGACGCCACCTGCCCGGTGCCGACGATCTCTCCGCACGGCTGCGTGGCCGTGAGGTTGGTGCCGCCTGCCGCCGCGGCAAGTACCTATGGCTGCGGCTCGATGGTCCAGATGTCACCGCCGGTGAGTTCGCGGGCACTTCCGGCGAGGGTGGGGAGGCACTGCTGGCGCATCTCGGCATGAGCGGTCAACTGCGGGTGCGGCGACCGGGCGTCGCCGACGAGGCTCACCTTCGGGTGCGGTTCCGCTTCACCGACGCCGGCACCGAGTTGCGCTTCATCGACCAACGCACCTTCGGCGGGGTAGCGCTTACCGAACTGGTCCGCGTCGGGGGCGAAGCGCTGCCGCTTCCCGTAGCGCATATCGCGCGTGATCCGATGGACCCGCATTTCGACCTCGACGCCACCGTTACCGCGCTTCGGAAGCGCCACACCGAGGTGAAGCGGGCTTTGCTCGACCAGACGCTGGTGTCGGGAGTCGGCAACATCTACGCCGACGAGGCGCTGTGGCGGGTCGGCCTGCACGGCGCCCGCCCGACGCAGCGCGTCAGCCGTGCCAAGGGTCGGGAGTTGCTTGCCGCCGCGCATGCGGTGATGGCGGAGGCGCTCACTGCGGGCGGGACATCCTTCGACGCGCTGTACGTCAACGTGAACGGTCAGTCCGGCTACTTCGACCGCTCGCTGGCGGTATACGGGCAACAAGACCGCCCTTGTGCTCGCTGCGGCACCGCGATCCGCCGCGAACCCTTCGCGAACCGCTCCTCCTACTACTGCCCACGTTGCCAACCCCGCCCCCGCCGCCCCATACCGTGAGTACTTTCGACGGCTATAGCCGTCGAAAGTACTCACGGTATGGGGGTTAGAGCTTAAGCTCGGGGCGGTACTCGTCGAGCCATACCGCGAGGTTGAGTACCCGCTCGATGCCGTGCCGCGTCGCAGGGCCCATCTCGTGGACATCGGTCTTCACCGCGGTGGCGAGCCACTTCTCGTCGATC
>JBOHEL010000068.1:0-14678 GCA_050700995.1 Sciscionella sp.
CCGACATCGTCACCGTGCGGATCGAGGACCCGAACCGGTACGTCGTGCCCCGTCGGCTGCGGGTTCCGCTGTGGACCGCGACCGACGTCGAGGCCGCTGACCGCACCCCGCCGACAGGGCGGTACGTGCCAGCACGGTCCCGACTGCTGCGACCGTGGCTGCTGCCCGGTTCAGCTCGTCCGCTGCCCCGATCCGCGACGGCGATCCGGGGGCGGGTCGAGCGAAACGGCGCCGTGGTGCGCTGGCCGCGGATCACCGCGCTCGGACCGGGCGGCGTCGCGGTCGGCTGGGCACACGGCGACGACCGGGGTGAGTTCCTGCTGATTGTCACCGGTACCGGCACGCTGCCACCGCCGGCGCCGAACAGGCTCAACCTGGAACTCGCGGTGTGCGCGCCCGATCTCCGCCGGCAGATCCCAGCGTTCGATCCAGCGGACCGCTACGGCGACCTCGTCGTCGAGGAGGTGCCCCGTTCCGCCGCCCCACCCGCCCTCACCGACCTGGACAACCCGTTGCTGCGCGGCCGGGCACGCCCGCCCGGTTACGTCGACTCGACCGGACCGAAACTCCATCTCCGGGTGGGCGTGGGGAACCTGCGCACCCTGCACACGCCCATCGCCTTCGCTGCCTGAACCGTGATCGAGGAGGTCCCGCATGCCCGAATACCTGACTCCGGGGGTCTATGTCGAGGAGACGAGCTTCCGGTCACGTTCGATCGAGGGCGTGCCGACGAGCACCTTCGGGATGGCCGGCCTGACCCGCTACGGCCCGGTGCCCTACGTGCTGCCCACTACCCCGGCGGTGGTGATGGTCCCCAAACCGACGTTGGTCGCCAGCTTCACCGAATTCGAGCGGGCCTTCGGTGGCTTGGGTCCGGCAGGCACACTCGACGACGACCCGAACTACCTCGGCTATGCCGCTCGGGCGTTCTTCGATAACGGCGGTCGGCGACTGTACGTCTCGCGGGTCTTCAGCTTCACGCCGGTCTCAGCCACCGACGACACCATCGACGCCGCCAAGAACTTCGCAGCGCTGCCGCTGCCGGGCGCGACCCCGGCGGTTGCCACCTGGCGCGCCCGGTGGCCCGGTGATGCCGGCAAGTCGATCAGCGTGAAGGTCGCGTTCCGGCGCAGCAAGAATGTGATCATCGGTGGCAAGATCACCGGGCTGGCTCCTGGTGCCGCGGTCGAGACCGGGACCGACCCGAAAAATCCGCCCAAGGACGACACGCCGCCCGACCAGTCGAAGATAAAGATCATCGCGAAGGACATCGACGGGACGTTGGGGTTCAAGGGTGCGGTCGGGTTTGAGAACGTGGGGACGACGGCCGCGGCATTCCACATCACGCTCGACGTGACCATCCGGACGGACGGCGACCGGCTCGACACCTACACCGGGCTGGAGCTCAACGGAGTGCACCCGCGGGCCATCTCGAAGGTGCTGCAGGCGGAGCGACCGACCGACGACCTCAGTCTGATCTGGCTGGACGTCTCTGCGACCGCGGCCGACGCCGCGTTGCTCACCGCGCTGCTCGCCCTGAAGGACTTCCAGTTCCTCAGCGGAGGCGGCGAGGGCCAGGCCCTCACCCCGGACGCGTTGAAGGGCACGGCATCGGACCCGGACGACGCGACGCGGGCGGCGACCGGGCTGGCCGCCCTCGGCGAGATCGACGACATCGCGATCGTCGCGACACCCGACTCTGTCCGGTTCACCGATCCGGCGAGCCAGAAGACAGCCGGCGACTACCTCATCGAGCACTGCGAAAACCTCCGGTACCGCATCGGCATCGTCGACCCTCCCGCCGACGACCGGTCGGTCTCGGCGGTCCGAGCATTCCGGGCGCAGTTCGACACCAAATACGCGGCCCTCTATTACCCGTGGGTCGAGATCCTCGACCCAACGGCCAAGAACGACCCCGGCGCACCACCGGCCACGCTCGAGCTGCCGCCATCGGGCTTCGCCGCGGGCATCTATGCGCGCAGCGACATCGCCCGCGGCGTGCACAAGGCGCCGGCGAACGAGGTGGTGCTGGGCATCACCAAATTCACCCAGAACGTGACCTACGACCGCCAGGCCGTGCTCAACCCCGAAGGCATCAACGCGTTGCGGTTCTTCGAGGGACGCAGCAACCGGATCTGGGGCGCGCGCACGATGAGCTCTGATCCCGAGTGGAAGTACGTCAACGTCCGACGGCTGTTCATCTACTTGGAGCACTCGATCGACAAGTCCACTCAGTGGGCGGTCTTCGAGCCGAACAACGAACGGCTGTGGGCCTCGATCCGGCAGACGATCGAAGACTTCCTGCTGGTGACGTGGCGCACTGGGGCGCTCATGGGCACAAAGCCCGAACAGGCGTATTTCGTCCGCTGTGACCGTACGACGATGACTCAGAACGATCTGGACAACGGTCGGCTGATCTGTCTGATCGGCGTGGCGCCGACCTATCCGGTCGAGTTCGTCATCTTCCGCATCGGCCAGTGGACCGCCGACGCGCAGCAGAGTTGATCGAGGAGCGTGCGACATGGCTGTTCGCGATGACCCGTACGGGGCGTTCAACTTCATCGTCAATCTGGATACCGGCGGCGCGGGGATGGACGCAGGGTTCTCCGACGTCAGCGGACTCGGAAACGAGGTCAAGTTCTCCGAGTACCGCAACGGCAGCGACCTGCAGAACCACGTCCGCAAGATCCCGAACGTCAACAGCACCGACGACGTTACCCTCAAGCGTGGGCTGATTGGTGACCCCGTGGCGCTGTTCGGATGGCTCAAGTCGACGCGGGAGGGGGACATTGACAAGCGCACGGTGACGATCACGCTGCTCGACGAGCGACGCACCGCGGTCTGCCAATGGGTGCTTGAAGCCGCGCAGCCCAAAAAGTGGGTCGGTCCCTCGCTGACTGCGAAGGGCGGCGGTGAGGTGGCGATGGAGGAGCTGCACCTGGTCGCCGAGAGCGTCGAGTTCAAGCCGACGCCGTGACCGCCGGAGGCCTACGGCTCGGAGCGCCCGGTGTCTACCCTTCGCCACAGCGAGTCGAGCCGGCCTTCCAGCCGGTCCGCCTCGACATCGCGGGCTTCGTTGGGGTGTCGCTGCGCGGACCGGTGGACACGCCGGTTCTGGTGACGAGCTGGACCGACTACCAGCGTCAGTTCGGCGGGTTCGAAAGCCCTGCTGACATGGACGGGCCCGATCGGATGCTGCCGTATGCTGTGCAGGCGTTTTTCGACCAGGGCGGTGACCGGGCCTGGGTAGTTCGGGTTGCCCCGCCGGACGGGCACGGCACCGACGCCACCGCGCGGTTCACGCTCGCCGTCGCCGGATCGGCAGTGGAGATCGCCGCCGCGAACGAGGGGTCGTGGGGCAACACGCTGCGCATCCGGTTGGAGTTCGACGTCGGGCAGTCGTTTCGGGCGACGGTCGACGCCGCCGGGAACCTCACGTTGCCCGTCGGGGTGAGCTTAGCGCCGCACTCGCTACTGCGGATCAGACAGCCGGACGTCGCCGCCGCCCTGCTCCAGTTCGGCATCGAGGTGACACCGCCGACGGCCGGCACCCGGCAGCGGATCGCCAAGCTGGACGCGCCGTTCCCGGCTGCTGAGGGAACCGACGTCGAAGTGGGCGTGGTCACCGGCGCCCTGGTGGTCAACGACGGCGACGCGACGTTTGCGCGTCAGGAGCGGATCGCGGACCTTGGGCTTCGCTCTGGTCATCCCCGTTTCATCGGTGCGGTTCTGGCAGACGAGTCGATCCTGGTCTCTCCGATCGGAGAGTGGCCGGCGCCGCTCGCACCGGTCGATGACCTGCTACGGTCGATCACGGCCGCAGCCGTCACCGACCACCCGGGCGTGGATCGTTGGGACTCGATCGGCTACGGCAGCTTCTTCGACGCCGAGTATGCCTTCAATGACCCGCTCGACGAGCAGTCCCACCGCGGCGTCGACGTGCTGGGCCGGGTCAGCGAGCTCGGCCTGCTGTGCGTGCCAGACCTGCAGTGGCAGTGGCAAGGCAGCACCAGCGAGCCGGACCCAGCGCAGCCACCGCCCGCCACCGGGTGCTTCGGACCCTGCCTGCGCGACACACCACCGACGCGCTACGCCACAGCGCCCGCACCGCCGGCCCAGCTCGACGTGCAGGACCCCGATCAGCTCCAGGAGATCGTCAACCGGCAGTCGCGGCTCGTCGCGGTGGCCGAGCTACGGCGCCAGTTCGTCGCCCTGCTCGACGTCCCGGCGGCCCTTCCGGTCGTGGGGATCACCCGCTGGCGGGCGAGCTTCGACAGCAGTTTCGCGGCCGTGTACCACCCGTGGCTGGGCGTGCCCCGGGTCGGTGACCAGCTTGGGCGCATCGTGCCGGTGCCGCCATCGGCCTTCGCGGCCGGCATCATCGCCGCGCGGGAGCGGCTGCTGGGGCTGCCTTGGGGTCCGGCCAACGAGCTCGCCGTGCGCGCGGTGACCTCGACCGACCGGATCACCGACGCGGTGCACGACCAGCTGCATCTGCTCGGCGTCAACGTCTACCGGGCCGAGCGCGACGGGTTCCGGCTCTCCGCCGCACGAACCCTATCCAGCGATCCCGCCTACCGCCAGCTCAGCGTCCGCCGGCTGATGACGATGATCGAGCTCGCGCTCGGGCGGGAATCGCAGTGGTTGGTCTTCGAGCCGAACACCGCAGATCTGCGCGGGTTGCTGCTGCACACGGTGACCCAGTTCCTCCGCGCTCTGTACCAACGGCAGGCGTTCGCGGGTAAGACCGAAGCGCAGTCGTTCTTCGTGCGCTGCGACGACGAGCTCAACCCGTCGCAGTCTCAAGCCCTCGGCCGGCTGATCGCCGAGGTCGGCGTCGCACCGGCCGCGCCGCTGGAGTACATCGTCCTGCGGGTCACCCAAGACGCCGACGGCAGCGTGCAGGTGAGCACCCGTGGATGAGCTGCTGCAGGCATTCAAGTTTGAGATCAAGCTCATCCGAAGCAGCTTCACCGGAGATACGCCGCCACAGCTTGGCGACGGGGCGTTCGCGGAGTGTTCCGGCCTCGAGTTGGAGGCCGACGTCCGCGAGTACCTCGAAGGTGGCAACAACGACGCAATCAGCCGCCGCGTCGGCCGGGTGAAGCTCGTACCGCTCGTGTTGAAACGCGGCATGTTCGTCCCATCGTCCTACGGGCCATCGTCCGGCGGCACCGTCAACGGCGACCTGTGGCGGTGGCTGACCGGCATGGTGTCCGGGCAGCTTCCCATCCCGCGCTACGACGGTGTCGTCACGATCTTCGATCCGACAGGGAAGGGGTCGCTCGCCCAGTGGTCCTTCACTCGCGGCTTGCCGTTGAAAGTCGTCGGGCCGTCGCTCAACGCGAAAACCGGCGAGATAGCGATCGAGGAGCTGCACATTGCCCACGAGGGCCTGATTCTCGAACCACGGCAGGAGACGAGCGGGTTTCTGTCCGCAGCGCAGCTGTTGCCGCTCAAGGATGGGCAAGGCAAGGGCACGGCCAAGCGCCTGGTCCCCGATCCGGACCGGCCCATCGTTGTGGTGCAGTTCAACCCGACCTCATTGAAGATCGAACGCCGGAACAACATTGACCGCGGCGGGGTTACGACGCCGACCCAGCACCGCCAGAGCCCGTCCGCAGAAGCCGCCACGCTGACCTTCGACCTCGAGTTCGACACCGCTGAGGGCGGCGAAGACGGCAATCCCATCGATGTTCAAACATTGACAAAACGGATTTGGCAATTTGTTGATCCACCGGACAACAAGAAAAGCAGGAATTCCAGTGAAGTACCGCCGCGGGTCCGTTTTCTCTGGGGCACGTTCTCCTTCGTCGGCATTGTCACGAACATCACCGAGGACCTCGACTACTTCTCCCCTGAAGGCATGCCGCTGCGTGCCAAGTTGAGTGTGAGCATCACCGAGCAGGACCTGGATTTCGAGGACAACCTCAGTGGAGCCGGCGCTCGGGATGCGAGCGCAGCGACCGACCCTGGCGGTGGCTCGACGCAAATCGGGCCGGCGTCGTTACCCACGACCAATCCCGTGTTGGCCGCGGTGGCGCAGGCCGGCGAGAGCATGCAGCAGCTGCTGAGCCGCCTGGACGCCCTTCCGGAGGCGTGGCGCTCGGCGATGGCCGGGCTCGACAGCCCGCTCAACTTGCCTGCCGGGCAGCCGGTACAGATCGGTCCCGAGGCCTTCGGCGGGGGCGACATCGGGATCAGCTCGGGCTTCGCGGTCGGGGCGGACACTTCGATGGCGGCATCGCTGGCCGGCGCGTTGGGCGTCGACGCCTCGGCGTCAGTATCCGCGTCTGTGACGGGGTCGGCGTCGGTGGCTGTTCCGGGCGCGCCTGCGGTCGTCGTGTCGGCAGGCGCCTCGGCTGAGGCTGCGGCCGGTTTCGCGCTGTCCGCCGGGGGCGGGGTGGCCGCGTCACTGAACACCGTGCTCTCCGGAGATGTGACCGCGTCGGTCGCACAGGCGCGGGGCTCGTTCGACATCCCGGGAGCATCGGCAGACGTCGATACCAGGGTTGATCTTCGAGCGCTCAGCTATGGCAGGTCGATCCCGTTGCGGGCCCAGGCAGACATGACCACCCTCCTCGCTGCCAGCGCTGGTGGACGCCCCAACCTGGGCGCGCGCGCCAGCTCCGGCGAGGTGCCGCTGGCCAGCGGGGTGGGCGCGGCGCCTTGGCAGCAACTGCCACCGTCCACTCCGGACCGTTCAACTGCCGATGCCCAGCAACGACGCCGTGACGCCGGGCCCGACACCATGCGGTGGATGCCAGGGAGGTGAGCGATGGGCAGCGTGCATGTCGGCGAGGTGCACACCGACGTCATCCCCTCCGCTTCCGCTGGCGCCACCCCGCCAGTGGCGGCCAAGCACGAGCATCTGGGTGCCCGCGAGGAGCAGTGGCAGGAGTCCCGGTGCCACGCCGAGTGGCTCCACGCCCGGGTGGCGGCCGAGGGTCTCGATGACTGATTCCACGCTGGCCACGACCTCACCCGTGTTCACCGTCAACGGTGCCGTGGTGGGTGCGCTGGGCCGCGACTGCGTGCGGCTCGAGGTCGAGGAGGGCGTGGAAGGACTGCGTACGATGCGAGCCCAGTTCGTCGCGGTGGGCAAGGGCGCCACCGGACCGCCGGCGCCGATGCTGCATCTGGACGGCGAGGTCGACTTCGGCAAGTCGCTTCAAGTGTACGTCGGCCCGGACGAAGCCCAGCGGATCGTCTTCGACGGGGTGATCTCCGCGATCCAGGCCGTCTTCGACAACGGCGCGTCACCACTGGTGGTAGTACACGCCGAAGACGCGCTAATGAAGCTGCGAATGACCCGCCGGATGCGGACCTACCGCGACGCCACCGACGGTGACCTCGCGGAGGCTATCGCCGCTGCTCACGGCCTGCAAGCGGAGATCACGGTCGACGGACCGCGCTACGACGTGGTGCAGCAGGTCAACCAGAGCGACCTGTCGTTCCTGCGCGAGCGCGGCCGGTTGGTGCAGGCCGAGCTCTGGTGCACCGGACGGACGCTCCATTTCAGCTCGCGGCCGCGGCGGCCGGGCACGTCTCTCACCCTGCGGCAGGGTCCCGATCTGTTCTCGGTACAGCTGTGCGCCGACCTCGCGCACCAGCGCAGCGAGGTGGTGGTGACCGGATACGACGCCGCGGCGCAGGCGGTCATCGACGAACGGGCTGGTCCCGAATCGGTCGAGGCGGAGATCACCGGCGGCCGCACCGGAGCGCGCCTGGTCACCCAGGCCCTCGGCTCGAGCACCACGCTGCGGGTTCGCGAGGCAGCGCTGACCGCCGGCGAGGCGAACGCCTGGGCCCGCGCGGAGATGCTGCGGCGCGGGCGACGTTTCGTCACCGTCACCGCCACCACCCGGGGAACGCCGGACCTGGTGGTGGGCAGCCGGCTGCGCCTGGAGCTGGTCGGCGCGCCGTTCGAAGGCGACGGCTACTACGTGACCCGGGTCCGGCACAGCTACGACCTGACCCGTGGCCTGCGGACCGTGTTCGACGCCGAGCGCGCCACCGTCAATGGGGTGGCGTGATGGCACTGCCTGCACCCGCCGACGGCTCGGCGCCCGGATACTTCGGCGTCTACCCCGCGTTCGTCACCGACATCGTGGATGAGGAGCAGCTCGGGCGGATCGAGGTCCGGTTCCCGTGGCTGAGCTCCGAAGGCGATCGTGACGTCCGGGCCTGGGCCACCCTGTGCACGCCGTACGCCGATGACAACCAGGGACTGGCGATCCTGCCCGAGGTCGGCAGCCAGGTGGTCGTCGCTTTCGAGGCCGGCAACTGGCGCCGTCCCTACATAGTGGGTTGCGCCTGGAACGGCGGCGCGGCGCTGCCGCACGATCCGGAGCAGGCCAACAACATCCGGCTGTTGCGCTCGCGCGGTGGCAGCCGGCTGGAGTTCGACGACACCACCGGCGCGGAGAAGGTCAGCATCACGATGGCCGCTGGCCACCAGGTCGTCCTCGACAACAGCACGCAGGAAGTGACCGTCCAGCACGCCAACGGCTGCGTCGTACGGCTCACGATCGCCGGCTCGATCGAGATCCAGGCGAACGTGTCGGTCGAGATAACGGCCCCGATGGTCGAGGTGACCGCGCCGATCTCGACGTTCAGCGGCATCGTGCAATGCCAGACACTGATCACCGACGCGTTCATGATCTCCCCGGCGTACACCCCGGGAACGGGGAACCTGCTGTGAGCCCCCAGATGGGCTTTGCACTACGCGCTCCGTGGTACGTCCGCGAGCGCGGCGGCTTCAGCCTTCGCGACCCGCGCGCGAAGCGGCCGGAGATCCAGATGTACGACAACACGCAGTTCGCCAAACGCCTGCTTGTCGACCCCCGTGACTCGCTGGCCTCCGGCACAGACGACCTGTGGAGCTACCCCGTGCCGGTGGCCTTCCCCGCTCCCGGCAAGGGGCGGGAGCGGTTCGCCACAAGCCGGATGGTGCACACGGGGATGCGCAAGCTCTACCAGCCCAGCCACTCGCGGTTCTACGCGGTGGTGGTCGAGGTCTTCTGCGACCTGCCCGGACTGCCCCGCGCCGGGTCGCACGCTGAGATCGACGTCGGCTTCGTCATGCGCCGGCGCCACACCGTCGTTACCGGGGCGAAGGACGACGTGCGCCGGTTGGCGCGCGACCTCACCGTCGCGCTCACCAAGACCCAACACCCCGATACGACGATAGGCCCGTTGTATTCCGACGTCGAAGAATTGCTGTGGACCGATCTCGCTGACCGCCGCACATTCGAAGACGGCCACGCCGAGCTACTGGGCAAAGTCGGAGCCCGCACCGAAGAGCAAAGCTGGATAACGGGTGCCGCGGGCGGTCAGTGGCAGCGCGTCGGAACACCGCCGGCGGATCAGGAACAGGAATTCCAGATGTGGCGGCTGCCGCCACGGGACGAGGACTGCGCGGCGGCCCGAACCCGCTCGCTGTGGTTCGGCCTGGTGCCCACCTACTCAGCCGACTCGGCAGCCGACGGCAGCCCCAAGCTCGACGACCAAGGGATCTATGAGATCCGCTGCTTCGCCCGCACACCCCCGCCTCGCGGTCACGAGCACTGCCCGCCGAAGATTTGGTGGAGTGACCAGAGCCGTGCGTTCCGGCTGGCTGCGCCGTATGACCCGGACGGGACGAAGAACCACCGGGTCAGCATCACGATGCCCGACTTCCGCGCGCTGGCGGCCCGGGCCGCCAAGCCGCTGGGCCCCGGGGCGGTGCGGATCGTCACCCCGCCGGGCTCGCAACTGCTGTTCGACTCCGACAACGGCTCTCCCAAGAACGCCTCCGTCGGTGGGACCGGCAGCGTCTGCTTCTTCGCCTTGGAACTTTTCTTCATCGTGTCGTTCTTCGTGTTCCTGCTGTTCCTCCCGGTCGTGATCTTCTTGTTCCAGCTCTGGTGGATGTTGGCATTGCGCTTCTGCTTACCCCCCTCAGTGTCATTTGGGCTGCTCGCGAAGTTCTTCGCTGACGGGCACCTGCTCGGTGATCTGTCGAAGCCGCAATTCCAGGCCGAGCACGACGCACTGGACGACGTGCTCGGCAACGCCGGCGCCGCCGACATCGTCATCACGAACCCGGACTTCGTCGCCCACCCCGACGTGCTGTCCGACCTCGTCGCCGCCGTCCACGTCACGGAGGCCCCCGCCTCAACCCAATCTCCACCTGAGTCCAAGCCCGACGATCCACTCTGCCCGATCTTATGAGGATGCTCGCCTCACGGAACCATGACGTCGGCAGTCCGAGTCAGCGACCACCACGCGTACCACTCAGATAAGCACGTGTACCGCGCGCTTTCGCTACCGCCTCGGCCCGTGTCACACCGGAGCTGTCGACGATCTGCCTGCCTTCTGACATTCGCTTGGTTGCCTGAGGCGGGGCCCGCCAGAAGGCGTGCCCAATTGATGCAGTATTGCCTCACTCAGACCGGAACAGGCATCCACAGCGAAAGGGGGCACACTTGGCACGGCTCGGTCAGCGGCCCGTCACAGGTCCTCGGCAGACTTGATCACCTTGCCCCGGAAGTCCTTCGGCGGGATGCCGCGAACGAACGAGTCGGGGTCGTACCCCAGTTCAACGATGCGGCGGAGCCGCTCCACCTCAATCCGAGCGTGGTCCACCACCGCCTGGGGCCCTTCCGCCACGCGGCGGTAGACGCCGAGCTTATCGAGAACGTAGCCGAGGTCCTCCCGCAGGATCGTCGCGTCCTCACCGCCGAGCGGATCTCGGCGACCGGGGGTTTCGCGGACCGGGACCAGAGTGGGCCTGCCTACCCGGCCGCCCTTGACCGGGGTCATCGTCAGGTAGCGATCGACGAGGCCGAATAGATGGAGTAGTTCGTGACCTAGTACGCCGGGCTCCCCGATGCTCACCGGAGGGATGCTCATCACTCCGCCGTCGCACAGCGGATCCGTCACGGACGTTGGGATCGCCTTATCTGGTTGCTCCAGCTGACATCCGGGATACGTGACGGGGACGCCAGTATTGACCTTGCGAACGGTGATCAGCCAGAAGTTGCGGTCCCGCGCGGCGGTTGCGCCGATCGTCGTGAAGGTCGGCTCAAGCGTGAAGGTGTGGCCTGCGAGGGATCCGGTGAGTTGCGGCCTCCATATAAGCTCGATGCCTGCGCGGACGGCGTTCTCCAGTTCGGTCGACCGGCTCCGCATCGCCGGGTCCTCGAACCTCAGGTGAAACCGGACCGCGATGACGATCGCGTCCGAGCGCACCGAGACCGTGACCGGTGCGAGGTTGAGCTGCGACCAGTGCTGCTCCTCCATCTCCCGTTTGCGGCGGATGGTGGGGTCGGCGGCCTCGTCGTCCAGCCGACGACGGTCGGCGAGCACCCGCAGCCGATCGGCCTCAACGGCATGGACTTGTCGTTCCGCCCGGGCCAGCGCAGGTTCCAGCACGCTGAGTCGAGCCTTCGCCCTCGCCACGGTGTCTCGATCCTGCGGGGTCTGCGGCTGGCGTGGCTGCCGTTGGACCATGCTGGCCGGCGCGATGGCGGTCGCTCGGACCGTCGTCCCCGACCGCGACATCGCGGCTGTGGCTGCCCGGTCGGCGTCCCGCTCGAGGGGATCGTGGGCGTCGCCAACCCGCAGTGTGGGTCGCAGACCCGCCAGACCGGTGCGGCCGAGAAAGTAGGCCCCCCGGAAGTTGCGGTCCCCGACGATGACGCGGACGTGTTCGGCCGCGTCGGCGGCAGGCCCGTAACCCCGGGTCGATCTCCTAATGCCCTCGGTGCAGGCCGCCTCGGGCAGCCCCTGCTCAAACTGCCGGCGCACAGCGGGTCTGCCCTCGGCGTCGGCACGGATCCGTTCGTAGAGCTGATCGCCGAGAATCTCGGTGAAGCCCTCCCTGATCACCTGGCGATCTCGGCTGAGGTCGAGGAAGTCCTGGCTCACATAGACGTGCATCAGCTCATGGCACAGAGACTCCACTGTTTTCCAGCGTGCGTCGCATGCGCCGTCGGCGCTGTCGTGCTGGAGGTTCAGGGTGACCTCTGCGGAGCTGCCGTCGTGAACAGTAAACGACTTCCAGGACTGCAGCGTGGCGACGTCCGCCCGAACGGACGGGTCGCTGTCCAACGCGTCGATGACCTGGGCGAACACCGCCTCGTCGTCGACGCAGCGAGCGTCAAAGTGGGTCGCCTTGAAGAGCCCTGCCTTGGCGGCCCAGAGGCGGGCCCGGTTGTCGAGAAAGGCCCGACGCATTTCCGCCGGGATCGCGTCCGGTGCAGTGCTCGGCGTTAGGTGTTTGGAGTAGGTCCAGGACGTCTGGAACGACCGGGTGTGGCTTCGGCCGATGAACGGGGCAAAGAATCGGATTGCTGCCGCCTGCACCAGGTCGGCCACGGGCGCGATATCGACGACGCTCTCCGTAGCGACGGTGCGCCCCCCAAGCTCGGTCACCTGATCGTTCAGGTAACCGCGCATCAGGGTGTCCAGGTCCTTGCGCAGCCGCGGCGCGTCGAGTTGGCGGTCGGCTGGCCGGGAGGCCGGGCACGTGGAGGACGCCGCCCCTGCGCCAGCATCGGGGTTGTACTCCCGGTCTAGGTGGTGCTGAGCGACCGCGCCCGGTTCCTTCAGTCCGGTAGTCAGCGCCCACTCCAACCACCCGCTGACCCGGGCCACCTCGGTCGGGAAGTCCTGGGAGACCGCACCCAGCGGGCTGGTGGCCGCGATGGGGGCATAGTCGATCAGCCGTTGCACGGCTACAACCCGGTCCAAACCGGCAACCGGGTTGTCGGCGAGCAGATCGATGCCGAAAAGGACCCACCGGCGCCCGGTGTCACTTAGCGCGGCGACCGCAGAGGCGACGGCGCCCCGCGATGCACCGGTGAAGAGCTCATATCGCGCCTCGATCTGCCTCTGGTATTCCGCCGGGGTGTCGTGCCTGATCACGTCGCCGTAGTCGATCGAGATCCTGGCCTCGCCGATGGTCCGGATAGCGCGATGGATTCCCGGCTCGCTGGACGACTGTTGGATCACGTGAGCCAATTCGTGAGCCAGCAGTCGCTGCCCGGCTGGCGTGCTCGGCGCATACTCGCCGGGAGCGAAGGCGACGTGCCGGCCATAGGTGAAGGCGCGCGCGTCGATCGCGGCGGCTCCGGCCGCCAGCGAGCCGCCGACGTGCACCCGCACGTGGCCGAAGTCGTGCCCGAACCGGATCTCCATGGCCTCGCGCACGCCCGGCTCCAGCGGCCGACCTCCTGCGGCGTCTAGGCCGCTGACCAGCTCGCGCAGCGCACCTACGGCGGGGGTCCCGATACCGGACGGGGCCGCGCTGAGCCGGATCGGCGGCGCGTGGTCGTCCCCGGCCGCACCAATGTCGGCCTGCCGCCAGAGATTCCCGCGCACGGCCGCGTCGGCGGCCGCGTCGGCGGCCGTCTCCGCCCGGTCGGTGGGTCGACTCACCGCGCGTCCGAGCCGGAGACGCTGCCGGCGAGGTACCGGTTGGCTCTCCATCGACGGCACCCTCGAATGACACCAGGGCGTCCGTCACGTGTACGTCGCCGCGGCCGGTTCGCCCGCCCACAGTTCACGTTCGGCGCCGAAGATCAGGGTGTCACCGTTGAGGCCGGATTGATCCTGGCTAGGGGTTAGCCTCGGCACTTGTCCATGTGGCAGGTGGGCGCGAGTCCAGCGACACCGCCACAGGCCCTCGTCACGATCGGCGGGCGTCATGGACGAGTTGCCAGAGCACTGTTGCATCAAGCGATCGACCCACCCGACCTCCCCTTTCGCCCGGCCAGACGCCATGTGGCAGGCCCTCAGTTCCCGGTTTGTTACGAGGGGGCTGGTGGTCACTCGCTGGAGCAGCACCTATGAGCCTTGTCGATCCGGCACCCGTGCCCATGGTTGATCAGCTAGATCGTCTATTCCCGACCTCCTGGATGAGGGTCGAGTGGAGTTCTCGGATGGGGTGCGGTCGAACTCGGGTCGGGCCGGTCGACTAGGCGCTGGAGCAGCGCGCCCAGCGGCGTGTTGTCGCCTCGGAGCGAGGCTCGAGACGCCGCAATGTTTTCGACCGGATCCATCGCCGCCCACCGCAGTTGATGGCCGGCGTGGCGAGCCAGCTGGGCGCAGAATGCCCGCTGTGTGCGGCCATTGCCGTCCCGGAAGGCGTGTAGCGCGTTGAGGTCGCCCAACAGTTCGGTGAGCCCGTCAATGAACTCAGCCCGAACGCGGCCGCGCAGGTAGTCAGCCGTGGCGAGTCGGGAGAACACGCCCTCGGCGAAGGCCTCGATGTGCTGGGGTAGGCAGAACGGGTCGCCCTTGGCGATCCCTACCGTGCGAAGCTCGCCTGCCCATGGGTACACGTCGCCGAACAGGACACAGTGGAAGCCGCGGAGGTGATCGAGGTCGTAGTTGCCGGCCAGCTCGCGGTGACGCAGCTGCGCCAAGCGCAGTGCGCTGAAATCCGCGTCGGCCCGCTGCAGGACCGCTGGGTCGATGATCCCCAGCAGGTTGCGCAGCACCCCAGTTCCCGGTCCCGGTACGGGTCGGTTCCCCATGCGGATCCGGCGGCGGGTTCACCGTTGGTAGTTAGCACGCAGTCTTTCGATGCCCTCGTCTTCGTCGAGTTGGCCGGCGGCGATCTTCTCCAGCAGCTCTAGCCCGACTTTCCTGGATAAGTTGATCTACTCTTCGTTTCCGCTGGTCAGCAT
>JBOHEL010000069.1:0-14411 GCA_050700995.1 Sciscionella sp.
TCCATAGGGGCATCTACGCCACCCACAAGACCCCGGCGATCAAGACATGGTTGCTGCGCCATCCCCGGTTCCACCTGCACCTCACCCCGACCAGCGCCTCCTGGCTCAACCTGGTGCAGCGCTGGTTCGCCGAGCTGACCACCCGCAAACTGCGCCGCTCCGCGCATCGCAGCGTGGTCGAACTCGAAGCCGACCTCCGCAAATGGATCAACGAAGGCAACGCCCACCCCAAGCCCTTCATCTGGACCAAGACCGCCGACGAAATCCTCCACACCCTCGCCGCCTACTGCCAAAGAATCAACGACTCAGGACACTAGCCGCTTCGTGGAGGTTTGTCTGACCGTGACGTCGGATGCGGTGCCGCTCATCGCATGCCGCCCGCTCGGGTCGTGACTAGCCGATGGCCGTTGGTGGACCAGATGCCGGAGCTGCCGCGTCGATGGCTTCCGACCAGGTGCGTGTCGACGATGCCGACGGCCTCCATGAGCGCGTAGATGGTCGTGGGCCCAACGAAAGAAAACCCACGTTGACGCAGTTCGCGCGAGAGGGCGTGCGACTCCTCGGAGGTTGTGGGGATTTCAGCGATTTTTCGTGGACGCGGAGTCCGACGAGGTTGGAACGACCACACAAATTCTGGCAGTCCGCCCTCTGAGCGAAGTTCGATCGTCGCCTGGGCGTTACGGATGGTGGCTTCGATCTTGCGCCGGTTGCGGACGATGCGGTCGTCGGTCATCAGGCGATCTACGTCGGCCGGACTGTAGTCGGCGACCACGTCGGGGGCGAAGTTGTGGAAGACGTCGCGGAACGCCGGTCGTTTGCGCAGGATGGTCGCCCAAGACAGGCCGGACTGGAACGCTTCGAGGCTGATCCGTTCGAACATCCCCCGCTCGTCGCGTACCGGCATCCCCCACTCGCAGTCGTAGTAGTCGCGGAGCAGCTCATCGACCGCAGCCCAGGGCGGCCGTCCCAGCCCGTCCGAGCCGACCACGACCAGACCGTCGGCGGTGCGGGACAGTGGCGATCGGTCGGCGGCGTAGGGCGAGTGGCTGCGGGTCACACTTGGTAGACGTCTCACGGCTGCGAAACGTGAGATTCGGGTAGCGGACCGGGTGTGTAGTGCGAGTCGCAGGCCGCGCGTCAACGTCGAGATGGTGAGCGCGGATCGGGTTCTGCGCCTAGCAGGCTATGACGTGTACCGATTCGGCGGTCGCAACCGACAATCGAGCCAAAGGCAGGATCGATTGCTCATCGACTACTTCGCCGCCTCTCGCAGCGCGTCTCCGAGGTTCGCTACGACGTTAGCGGCGACGGCGTTGCCGATCACTCCCATGACCTGGCTACGTAGCCTGGGATTTGTAGTCTTGGGAGGGGGGAATCCTTGGGCCATCGCGGCCTCTCGGTCGATGAGATAGCGGACGGTTCCGTCGAGTTCGCGGAGCATCGCCTCGCCGCCCGCGACGCGGCATTGATGGTCTTGCTGGGTAGATCCAGGGGCTGCAGGTGTGTTTGGTCGTTCTGGCGGCTGTCACCTGACCTGACCTGCCGCCGGGTACCGGTTGTCCGACCCGTGATAGGTGATCTCCTCGGCCGACATCAGGAACCAGTGGCGGGTGATGCAGCGGATCTTGAGATAGACCACGCCCTGCACAGTGCGGCTTCACTCGATCGACGCCACCTGCCCGCACTGCGGACAGCTCACAAATTCCGGGGATCGCTCTTCGCTCACGATACGCACCTCACCTACCCACCGACTGGGCCATGTCGACTGGAAGACGGACGGCGGGCAGCCAACGTGAGATTCGCGATCCGACGAACCTGATAGGACCTGGCCGGGTGCTCACCGCGGGAGGGACGGTCGTCTTCTCGTCGGGCCCGTCGTGACGCAGGGACGTTCACACCGGAACGTTGCAGCTAGCCGCCGGGATGGGCGGTAAGTGGCCGCTTGCGGATCCAGATCTCACGTTTGGTGGCTCGCGCACGTCTACCCAGTGGAGAACTTGAGAGGAGCTCAGATGAAGACTCGACACATGCTTGTTGACAGCGACCTCGGGCCGATCACACTCGTCGCCAAGGAGGGGGCCGTCACCGGGCTGTACTTCCGACACCACGTCCGGCGCCCGGCCCACAAGACGTTCGGCCCCGAGGTGGCTGCCTCGGCGGACCCATTGCTGGGAGAGGCAGCTCGACAGCTGCACGACTACCTTGTTGGCGAACGTGCCGACTTTGACCTGCCGTTGGCGGCCGACGGCGACGCCTTCCAGCACGCCGTCTGGGACATCGTGGCTAGCATCCCCCGCGGCGAGACGACCAGCTATGGACGCATCGCCGAGCGGCTCGGCGACCGCACGATGGCACACCGGGTCGGGCAGGCGGTCGGCGCAAATCCGCTGTGCGTCCTCGTGCCGTGCCACCGCGTGGTCGCCGCCAACGGCGCCCTCACGGGCTATGCCGGCGGTCTGAAGCGCAAGCAGGCGCTGCTCCAGCTCGAGGAGCCAGCCCCGGTCAGCGCCGGACGCCTGTTCTGAGCGAAGCTGACGACCTGTCACCGCACGTACGTACGTACGTTGGGATCGCCATGAAGCAGCCGTTCGAGAAGGTCGTCGCGCAGCACGGCACCACCGTGCTGCGCGTCTGCCGGGTCGTGCTCGGTCCGCATGACGCGGACGACGCGTGGTCGGACACCTTCCTCTCCGCGATGCGCGCGTACGCCGACCTACCCGAGACGGCGAACGTGGAGGCGTGGCTCGTGACGATCGCGCACCGCAAGGCGATCGACGTAGCGCGGGCCGCGAAACGGAACCCGCTACCAGTAGAGGAGTTGCCAGAAGCCCAGGCCGGATATGGCGTACCCGGTGCCGGGGACTCCGACCTGTGGTCCGCCGTCAGCCGACTCCCGAACAAACAACGACAAGCCGTTGCCTATCACTACGTGGCGGGGCTGGCCTACGCCGACATCGCCGAGATCCTCGGCGGCACCGTCGAGGCAGCGCGAAGAGCTGCCGCCGACGGCCTCAAGAACCTCAGAAAAGACTATCCGGGCGCGATCACGAAAGGACACTATCATGACCGACATCCGAACTGATGACGAGCTGATCGTCGTGCTGTCGACGCCCGTGGACGCCGACACCCTCGACCGACTGCACCGCCGCCTGGAACGAGCGGCGGAGCGAGAAGATCTGGTCGATGTCGCGTACACCACTCTCGACACCCCCTTAGGGCCGCTGCTGCTCGCCGCCACCTCGAAAGGTCTGGTCCGCGTGGCCTACGGCATCGAGGACCACGACGCAGTGCTGCAGAGCCTCGCCGATCGCATCAGCCCACGGATCCTGCGCGCCCCCCAGCGCCTGGACACCGCGGTCCGCGAGATCGAGGAATACTTCGCCGGCCGCCGCACCAACTTCGACCTCCCGCTGGACTTCTCACTCTCGCAAGGCTTCCGGCAGCGAGTCCAGCGGCACCTGTCCGAGATCGCCTACGGGAGCACCGAGTCCTACAAGGACGTGGCCGTCAGCGTCGGCAACCCGAAGGCCGTACGCGCGGTCGGGACCGCGTGTGCCACCAACCCGCTGCCGGTCGTTGTGCCCTGCCACCGCGTGCTGCGTAGCGACGGCACTCTGGGCGGTTACGTCGGCGGCCTGGCCGCCAAGACCGCCCTGCTCGACCTCGAGCGGGTCGCATGAGTCCGCGAGCGAGCAAAGCCACCCTGGTCGACCCGTGGAACCATCGGGTCGACCAGGGTGACTGGGAGGCAATCACCGCCGAGGTGAACGAATACGGTGGGGCCTTGCTGCCGCAGCTACTCACCGACACCGAAACCGCCGACTTCCGCGCCATGTACGGGCACGACGAGCTGTTCCGCAGCACGATCAATATGGGCCGCTACCGCTTCGGCGAAGGCGAGTACCGGTACTTCCAGGCGCCCTACCCCGAGCCGATCGAGCAGCTGAAGCAGGCCCTGTACCCGCGGCTACTCCCGATCGCCCGCGACTGGTGGGCCAAACTCGGCCGCCCCGCGCCCTGGCCCGACACCCTTGACGAATGGCTGGCGATGTGCCGCAAGGCCGGGCAAGTCAAATCGACCGCCATTCTGCTCAAGTACGGCGAGAGGGACTGGAACGCGCTACACCGAGACCTCTACGGAGATCTGGTTTTCCCGCTACAGGTCGTGATCAACCTCAGTTACCCCGGCGTCGACCACGCTGGCGGCGAGTTCCTGCTCGTCGAGCAACGCCCCCGCGCCCAGTCCCGCGGCACCGCAATTCTCCTGCCACACGGACATGGCTACGTCTTCACCACACGAGACCGTCCGGTCGCGTCACAACGGGGCTGGTCTGCCGCACCCGTCCGCCATGGCGTCTCGGCGATCCGCACCGGCGAGCGCTACACCCTCGCCCTCGTTCTACACGACGCCGCATAGGTCGTTGCCTGGTGAAGACCTTCGCACTCCTCGGCGCCGACGGCCGCCCCTATCAGTCCCCGATCAAAGGTCTGTGGGGCGGCCACTGCGGCTCGAAGATCTACGGACGCCTGGACTGCCCTGCCGCACTGCGCGCCATCGCCCGAGGCGGCTACGTCCAGAACCGCGTGTTCTTCGCCGACGAAGCCATGGCGATCACCGCCGGCTACCGCCCCTGCGGCACCTGCTGCAAAGACCGCTACCAGGCCTGGAAGACCGCCCGAGAGAAGAGTAAATAGATGTACACCCTGACCAGCCCGCTCCTGAGGGCGCCGGCCAGCCATAGCGACCGCAATGCCGAGCAAGGCACAGACGTGCTGGCCACCGACGCCGAGATCTCCACCCTCGTCTGCCTCGCTCGCAGCCGTCACGCCCACGACCTCGTGATCGGCTCCGGCCGCACCCCGCGGGCCGTCGCGACGACCCGCGCGATAGAGACCGCCTGGGAGCGTATCGGCGGCCGGGTACTCCTCGCGATCACCTGGCCGGAGACCGGAGCGTCCTGGCTGCGCCACGCGACGCGGTTCGCGGCCCCGGATCCGGACCTGTGGGTCATGACCGGGCCGGCAATCGGGTGGGCTCAGATGACACGGCGGCTGCTGTGGTCCACCAGTTGGGCGCCAGCGCGAACCCTCGCGACCGCAGGCATCGGAAGCCCGCAGTCACTCGCACTCGTCGGCCTGCACAACCTCGAGGACCTGGCCGGCGTGTACGGCGACGGAACTTCATGGCACGTGGCGCACGGCGCTCTCATGCACCGCCCAAGGGTCGTTAGCGGACCATGACAGCGCTGTTCGCACCTGAGTACGAGGAACGCCACCGGCGGGAGATCGCTCCAGGCGCCACGCTCATTCCCAACTGGCTGACACTCGAACAGCAGACATGGATCGCTGGTCAATTCCGCGATTGGGCGCGGGGCCCCGTACCCATCCGCGCCGCGAAGGTCCGTGGTCACGAAATGTCAGTGCACACCGTCTGCCTGGGCTGGCACTGGCGGCCCTACAGGTACACACGCGAAGCCACAGACGTCAACGGCGCCCATGTCCTTACCTTCCCGGACTGGATGGTCCGCCTCGGGCGCTACGCCCTACCGAGACCGGCCACGACGACGCCACGGTGGCCTCCTACACGCCCGACACCGCGTTGGTGAACTTCTACGACGAGACCGCGCGGCTGGGAATGCACCAAGACAAAGACGAGCATTCCCTCGCACCGGTGGTGTCACTGTCCGTGGGCGACAGCTGCACCTTCCGATTCGGCAACACGAACGACCGCGGCAAGCCCTACACCGACCTGTTGCTGGCCTCGGGCGACCTATTCGTCTTCGGCGGACCGTCTCGACTGGCCTATCACGGCGTTACCAAGATCCACGAAGGCACCGCCCCCGAAGGATGCGGCCTCGGTTACGGCCGCATCAACATCACGATGCGCGTGACCGGACTCGCCGGGTGAACGCACGCCGTGCCAGCGACCAAAGGCATCGTCCATCTTGGCCGCCCCGTACGGTCGGTCGTGCCGCGATACATGCGCACCCGTTGGCCCGACGAGAATGAACGCGGCCGCCAAGACACAGGCCGCCACCTCCCCCGGTCGATCGGGTCCGAGCGACGTGGCAGCTCCCGGGGTCCGCGTGGAATGACCGTCCTGCGCCTGGCCCCGAACGGCCCCTGCGACTTCGACATCACGTCGCGAGTATTGGCCGCCCACGCGATCCCGGGAGCCGAGGAGTTCGATCTCGCCACGCGAAGCCATACCCGGCTTCTGACGCACATCGAGGGCCAAGTGCGAGTCAAGATCCGGTTCACCGGCAGCGAGGTGATCCTCGCTGTGCCCGACGACCTGCCTGACGTGGACCGCGTAACGGCGTCAGTCCGGCGCTGGCTGGATCTCGACGCCGATATCGTGCAGGTCGCCGATCACTTCCGAGCCGATCCGATCATTGGGCCGTTGGTCGCCAGCCGGCCAGGCGTGCGGCTCGTCGGCTACCCGAACGAGTTCGAGGCGGTCGTCGCTACGGTCATCGGCCAGCAAGTCTCCCTCGCTGCGGCCCGTACCTTCCTCGGCAGGCTCGTGACCGAGTTCGGCACACCGATCGCCGGTCTGCTGGCATTCCCAAGACCGCAAGAGCTCGCTGCGATACCCGCCGCACGACTGCAAGGCAGTATCGGGCTCACCGGCACCCGAAGCCGCGCGCTGCATGCCCTGGCCCAGACATGGTCGGACGGCTTCACACTCGCCGAGCTCAACGTCCAGCAGACACGACGCGCCCTGCTCGCGATGCCCGGCATCGGCCCGTGGACTGCCGACTATCTTGCCGTGCGGGCCATGCAGCACCCGGACACCTTCGCCCCCGGCGACCTGGTCGCGCGGAAGGCCCTGGGCGCCGTCACCGTCAAGCAAGCCACGGAGCTCTCAGCAGCGTGGACACCATTTCGCTCCTACGCCCTCGCGAACCGCTGGGCCCACGCCGCCTACGGGCCAACTGCCACGCAGAGCCCAGCGCCCTACCTCCGGCCCTGATCTGACGTTCGCGCACGCCCTGACGTCTTCCAGGTATCGGTGGGCAACCACCAGCGCCGCTGACACCAACCAGGTCAGCACGCCTGCCGCCGTCACAGCGCCCGGCGTCCGCGCGGGCACCACAACCGTAAGGGGCGCGCCAAGGGGAAGTCATGGCGGGTCGACACGAGACGTACGACTTGACCGACTTCGACACCGACAACTACTGGTTCGAGACGCAGATCGCGGCGGCTGCCACGTACTACTTTCGAGCCTAGCCGAGGATGCCCGCAGACCGACGATCTCCGAGCGGCCGTCGAAGATCTCCTCGAAACCGCCAAGATCTTCGGCGGCATCGACGTGAGTGTCTTCGCGATCCGCGACGAGCCTCGTCGTCTTCGCATGCAGCGAGGATACGAAGCCGTCGGCATCTCGATCATCAACCCAACCGACGACGCCGCGCACGACGTCGTGACGTGGCTCGATCCGACCCACGCGGCCTGGCTAGGGCGGGTACTCAAGATCGAACTTCTCGGCAACGTCTCCGAGGCCGGCGTCAACCGCGTGATCGTCCGTGCCGGCACGCCGACCGACGCCATAACCAAGCGCTCGGCCTACGGCCATCGACTTCTCCTCATAGGGCGGCCCAAGCAGGACGCCGTTCGTCGACACTCCATCGAACCCAGATGAGTGCCACATTCCTCGGATCGGCCCAGGTGCAGACGTGCGCCTGAGCTCGGTCCATGCGCGCGTTCGCTGGTCCGATGATCATCGCTCTCAACTCGCGGGCGGCGTAGCCGCCATGGGTTGCCCCAAGGTGGCGCCGAGTTCGATTCTCACCCGCTCGGGCCAGCGTGTGCCGTGACCATCGGCCAGTCGATCCGTCTGGAAGATGACGTCCTTGCCGTGCTTACCGAGCACGACCCACGTCGATCGCGGCCGCCCGATCTATGCGGCATGCTCGAGTGTCAACAGGGTACGGCGCGCCTCGGGTCCACCAAGGTAGCCGCCCAGAGAGCCCCCCGTTCGCACGACGCGGCGGCATGGAACGACGATCGGCAGTGGGTTAGTCGCGCAGGCCGTACCGACCGCCCGTACGGCCTTCGGATTGCCGATCAGCTCAGCGACCGTGCCGTAGCTGGTGGTCTGGCCGTAGGGCAGATCGGTGGCAAGATGGTGCAGCACGTCGGCCCGGAAGCCGCGAGAGAGTCGCCAGTCCAGAGTCACGTCGAAGCGGGTGCGGCGGCTACCGAAATACTCCTCCAGTTCGGTCGCGACCTCGTCCAGACGCGCTGGAGCATGCAAGAGACGCGGGCTGATGCGGTCAGCCAGACTCTGGAGCACCGCGTCGTGGTTCTCGCGGTCGTAGGCGATACGAACGAGGCCAGCCTCGGTGCCGGCGAGAAGCAGGTTCCCGACCGGGGTGTCGAGGGTGCCGTAGGCGACGTCGAGGATGCCCTCCGCCTCAGCGGCCGTTGCGAAGCGGGCCCTCAGCTGGTCAAAGTGGGCCGGTGTGATGTGCACCTGCCGCGGGAAGTCGGGCCCGGAGTTCGGGCTGGTCATCGGGCACCTCCCGGGGTGTCGGAGAAGGCAGAGCCGCCAATCGGTGGCTGAGGGTAGTTCCGGAAAAGGATCACGATGCCTTCGGCCGCAGCCTGGCGGGTGGCTTCGAGTGAGCCGCCCATGATGATCGCGATGTCGGCGTAGGGCAGGCCCGCAATGTAGTGGTACGCCAGCACATGACGATGTGCGGGCTGCAGAGTCGCCATCGCGGACAGCAAGTCGAGGTTGCGCACGTCTGCCCATGGAAGGACGCTGTCGTATCCGTGACCGACCGGTTCCTCACGGCTCGAAGGATGACAGGCGAGCTCGCTGACCTTCCGATGTGCGATCGTCACCAGCCATGCCTCGATGTTCCCGTTCTCAGTCAGGTCGCGATAGGACTCGAGCGCCGACAGGAACGTGTGCGCCCACGCGTCGTCGGCATCGTCCGGGCCGAGCACAGCCATACAGACTTGCAGGACGGTTGGCCCGTAGCGCGCCACGACCGACTCGAAGGGTGGGTTAGTAGTCACCTCTCGTAGACGCAGAGTCGATTCAGTTCGTGAGATCAACGAGCCCACCTAAACCCCGTCAGTGCTACGTGCGGTCGCCCCGGGTCTCGGCTAGCTGCCCACCTTCATCAACGACGAGCACGGACAAAATCCGACATTCCACCAGGCTGCCACTCTCTCCGCGACCACGGCCCGATTGCCAACATTCCTTCACCCGTTCACTCGACCTCGGTGGTCCCCACGGATCCATCACCGCAGCAGGCGGACTGTGCCTCACATCACATCTCACGTGGAGGCGCCTCTCGTCGTCTACGGGTTGCGGCGTCGACGTCGGCGTTCCCGCGCACACGAAAGGAAGGACAGCTGCTCATGTCAATCGAGGACAACAAGGCCATCGTCGGCAGGTGGTTCACTGAGTTCTGGGGCAAGGAGTTCAACCCCGCCGTCATCGACGAGCTCGCGGCGCCGGACATCCGTTTCGAGTACTCCCTTCACGCTCCGTTACGCGGGCGGGACGCCGTCCGCCAGTTCGCCGATGCCTTCCGAGGCGCTTTTCCCGACCTCGGTTTCGAAGGCACTGCCGACCTCATCGCCGAGGGCGACTATGTCGTCGGCCAGTGGATCGGCGGCGGCACCCACACCGGCTGGCCCATGACCGACCTCCCCCTCGGAGGCCTGCCCACTCCGAACACCGGCAAGACCATGCGATTCACCGGCACCACCATCCTCAAGGTCGAGAACGGCCTCATCACCGAAGAGGTTGGACTCGACGACGGCGTCGCCGTCCTTCGCCAGCTCGGTCTCATCGACCAGAGCTAGCGCACCGCGCGGCGTGCGGGCCGCGCCTCCCCCGACGTGGCCCGCACGCCCAACCCGGAAGTCGCACTTCAGCGCCGGCCACTTGGCCCGCCGGCACATAGGCAGGGTCGCCCGGAATCCACGCAAGCCTCCACGACGGGATCGACTGCCGCGGGGCCAGACATCCGCACGTCAGAGAGCAGCCTCACTGGCGCGGTCGCGATCTCGCCGGAGCACCCATATTGCCGACCCCGAGGCGCGTACGGACGGCGACGCCGCAGCTGAGATCCGATCAGGACCACGTCGGCAGCAGCTGCCGGGTCACTGGCACGCAGCTTGTCAGCATCGACGAGCTGGTCATCGAGACCGTCAACGCCCAGCGGGCTGAGCAGGATCTGATCGGCGACGCGGACCCAGTTCGGTGGAGCTGCCGTTACACCAGGCAGCGGTGCGCCGGTACAGAATGTCGCAGCGGTTTCCCGCGACATCCACGTGCTGTCAAGACGGGCACTGCTTAAGAGCATTGAACATGGACACATCGCATCGTGGTAGAAACGCTTGCTGCCCGTGATGGGGCAGGATCTCTGGTTAATGAGGATCACGGCGGAGGCGCGCCGCGCATGTCGAAGAACGTCCAGTCGTGCCGAAGAGCGTGCATATCGGGTCTGACGAAATGCGCCAGCGGTATCGGCGGCCGGCTGGTGGCCGGTCGCCGATACCGGTCAGGTCAGGCCGGTGGCGTGAGGGCCCGGCCGAAATGGCGGGCGAAGAACCGGACCGCGCTGTCGGCCTCGAACCTGGGCAGCTCTTTATGCGTGCCCGCGTTGGCGTGCAAGGTCTTTTCCTTCGAGGCGAAGGCGTCGAACAACGCGAGACCGGATTGGCGATCGATGTGCTCGTCGTCCCACTGGAGCACGAACTCGACCGGTACGGTGATCTGCCTCGCCGCCTCGGCCAGGGACTCGTGCCAGAAGACACCGAAGACCGCGGCGGTGATCCTGGGTTCGACCGCCGTCAACGGCACCCCGATCGCGGTGCCCATGCTCACGCCGAAGTACCCGACCGGCCCGTCGGCGCCGATCTCCGGCAGGTCCTGGAGGGCGTCGAGGGTCGCCTGCCATTCCGGCACGGCACGCTCCGCCAGGTCGGCGTTGTACCGGACGACGATCGGGCCGACCGGCTCGCCCGCCGCCATCGCCTGCTGTAGCGCGGCGATCTCCCGCTCATCGTGCGCCGTGCGTGGCCGGCCGCCGTGACCGGGCGCGTCGATGGCGGCGACGGTGAAACCGCAGCCGGTCACGAAGCGGTGTGCACGGCCCACCATTCCCGGTGCTCTCTTGTCTCGGCCGCCACCGTGACCCATCAGCACCAGGGGCGCGCGATCGGAGCCGGATGCGGGCGACCAGAGCACCCCGGTGACCTCACCCACAGTGAAGTCGCGTTCGACGACACCGTTCGACGATGTCTCCGCAGTGAAATGCGCAGAATGCATAGGTTGTTGCCTTCCCGGGAGTGCCTTGTTGTTGAGGCGCTCCCGGCGACACCTACGTCAATCGCCCGACCGTGACGAACAGGGGGAGCACCCACATCGATACAGCGTTCATGGGTCTCACCTCCTGGTGCGATGTCACGGTCTGCCGCACGCTACCCGCCGAACGTCATCCCACCCAACCCCTTTTCCTGCCGACCAACTGTGGTTCCGGCCAAGTTCCAGCGTGGGCGACAGTGTCCGGTGCGCCCGGCCGTGGTCGGGGTCGACGAACTGCCTCAGATCAGTGGTAGGAGCCATCACTCGTCGTCGGCGTCCGGGTCGCGCAGCGGGCGGTGCGAGCGGGACCGCCGCCCGGACCTCCGGGTGGCGGTGGGCAGCCAATGCACTCACAAGGCCGCTGACCGCGCGCGACAGACAACGAGAACCCAGCGAGTGAGTCGGCGGGGCGTGCCTGCCGCTGCAGCTATCCCGCTACAGTGACAAACACGCCGAAATGACCAGCGAAGAACCGTAAAACCGCTGGTCAGGACGGCGCAGTTCTGTTGTGTGCCCCCGGGAGGACTCGTACCTGCGATGTTGATCTTCTCGAAGCTCTCTGAGCTGCAGGTGGCCCCTGTATGGCGTGATCGGATTCGTCGGTCCGAGGGCACGAACCTGCGGCATGTCGGTCGTCCGCGGTTGGCTGGTTGAGTCGCACGATCCGCCTGCTGAGCCCGGTGCCTGGCGTCGACGCACTGTCCTGCCGAATAGCGGGCATTGCTGGTGTGCGGGATCGGATTCAGGTCCTAATCTCGGACCGGCTGGTCGATCGTGTTGCTCCTTGGCGCTGGTCAGCGGCGAGGGCCCGCGTCGAGCTGGGAAGGAGCGCGCCCAGCCGACTGCGACCAGATCTGCCAACCGGCATCCGCCGCACAACCCCGCGAACTGCCCGCGACGCGTGTTCGATCGCCGCGTTGCTGGGTGGGTGAGACGGCGCGGGACGTGAGCCTGCGCCGAGATCAGCCGCTGCGTCAGCAGCCGCGTCGTCCGGCCGGATATCGCCAGGACGGTGGTCCTGGTTAGTTGACTGAGCGGGCGGTGCACGGCGGGTGCCCAGGTCCGGCTTGGTTGCCGATGGGCTGGTTGCGGTTGGATTGTCTGGTGGCTGTACGACTCGATGCTGACGCGCTGTTGGCTTCCGTAGGACGGGAACTCTCCGACTTGGCGCAGAAACAGCTTGTGCAGGGGCGGGTCGGTGACCTCGAAGCCGACGACGGCGGTGCGGGCGCTGTCCTGGCTGATCCCGGTCGCGGGCGGCTTGCGGTGTGGGTCGGTGTGGTCAATGGAGCGCTGACCGGTGAGTGCGACTGTGCCGAGACAGTGTCCGGTGGCGTGTGCTCGCATGTGGTCGCGGTCGCGCTGGCTGCCTTGAGGCAAGGGCTCAGCTTCTCGTCGATCCCGGCTCGGGCCAGAGGAGTCGATCCTGAAGAGCAACGATTCGCCGAGATCGCCGCAGGGCTTGCCCCGCGCAGGTTGATTGGTCTGGTCGCCCGGCAGGCTGTTGCGGATCGGTATTTCGCGGCCTTGTTGCTGGCCTGTGCTGATCGGTTGCCGGCGCCGGGACCGGCCGAGATCCACGCTGCCCGGCGGGTCGTGGCGGCCGCCGCTGACGTGCCGAATGGTCGTCGCTGGGAGCTGTCCGACATCGTCAAAGCCGGAACGGCGATGGTGGCCGAACTGGAGTTGGTTGCCGTGCGGCCACCGACCGATGAGGTGCTGGCTGTGGTCGAGGAGGCGATCGCCGTATGGGCCACACTGTCGGGTTACCTGCATGATGCGTGGGAGACCTACGAGACCGAACCAGAGGACATCGGTTACGCCCTGGCCGAGCTTTACCGTCGAGTGTGCCAGGTGCTTTGCCCGGATCCGCTCGAGTTGGCCACGCGATTGGCTGCACTGGTAAAAAACGCTGATGGGGACACATTTCTGGACGCACCCGAGGGATACGTCGATGGGCTGGGGGCGCAGGGAGTGAGCGAGTTCAAGGCGTTGCTGGCGCAGCCTTCCCGATAATGACGACGCGAGAGCGGCGGGATATTATGACGACCAAGCCGTCCCGACCGACGGGCCAGCTTCCATGCCTGTCCGCTGTCCGATCCTCTCGGCCTCAGCCATCATGCCACGGGCAATCGCGGTGTGTTGAGCCGCCACAGCGTTATCTTTGGCCGCGACTGCCTGGTTCCGTTGACTTATCGCGACTACTGCGGCGACCACTGCCGCGATCAAGAATATTGCTAACGTAGCGAGGCCACTACGGACAAGCCGTATCGTGCGCCGGTGCTGGCGGATATGTTCACCTACCAGCGTGTCCTTGGGCACCTCACGGACTGCTGCCGCGATGTCGGCCACGCACTCCCGTAGCCGGGGATTGGACTGGTCCACCTGCTCCGTGTCGTGTAACCAGCGCAGGTCTACCCAGCGAGGTGTATCGGTGAGGCGCCGCGCAATGCTGGTGGCAGAGCCGCGGTCAAACCAGAGGCCTCACCGTGGTCACCGTTATCCCAGGTGAACTCGCCTTCAGTGAGTACGACGAGGATGCGCTGTGGCGACTTGTGCTCCAGCCACCAGGCGACCTCGCGGTCGACCCACGACGAGCGTGCCGCCGGCGGCGACGCCATCAGCACCAACCAGTCAGAAGAGGCCAACGCTGTTTCAACAGAAGACCACAGACTTGGATTAGCTGTCAGGCTGGCATCGTCGCGGAAGACCCGCAGGGCTCGCGGCCGATACCAGGGCCTGGCGAACCGCTCCAGACCGGTTTGCAGGGCCGGAGCGAGAATACCGTCCAGCTTGCGACTGTAGGAGATGAACGCGTCATACCCCGAGGTCCTGCGCAAGTTCCGCCGTGTCCGAAACACCACGCATCTCAGCATCTCACCTCGCGCAGCCCACAGAGGTGGAATTCAGAATTCTGCACCAGCCTCGATGTTCGTGACGGTCCGTCGACTTGTTCGGTGGGTCGTTTGGGCATGTCGGGGTGGTTGTCGGCAGGCTGACCGCCCGACTGTCGCTGCCGGGTAGGTTTCCACGGCCGCCATCAAGCCGTTGTGACGGTCGGCGCAGACCTGCGCGC
>JBOHEL010000070.1:0-14406 GCA_050700995.1 Sciscionella sp.
ACGTAGTCGGCGTGCCGCGCGGTCTCGGTGAACGCGACGTCCACCACCACCGTCAGGTCCAGGGCGCGCATGGCTTGGCGGAAGCGCGCGGAGTCGGCCAGCGAGTGGGCTGGGTTGGACGCGTCGGCCCAATCCGCCCACCGCCGCGACCAGGCGGCGCGGTCGGCGGTCGCCATGCCCCGGCGCAGCGCGGTCGCACCGAGCCGCATGGCCGCCGTGCCCATCGCCCCGCGGATGTGCGGCGCGCGCACGGGATGACGCCGGGAGGGGACCGGGTGCCAGCGGCCTGTGATCGGGAAGACCCACGAGTGGATGTGTTGGCCACCCGGTTTGGCGAAGTTGCCGGTGAGCACCCACATCATCTTGTTCAGATACGCCACCAGGGTGCTGTTCGGCGAGTGCTGCACCCCCAGGTCCTCGTAGGTGGCGGCGCTCTCCGCGGCGGCGAGGCGCCGGGCCGCGGCGCGGACGAGATCTTCTGGCACACCGCAGCGACGGGCGTGCTCGGCGATGTCGATGCGCCGCAGCGCCGCGAGCACCTGCTCGATCCCGGTGGTGTGTTCGTCGAGCCAGTCCCGGGCGATCAGGTCTTCCTGCGCCAGCGTGGCCACGATCGCGGACACACACCAGGCGTCGGTACCCGGCTTGAGCTGCAGGTGCATGTCCGCCATGGCCGCGGTTTCCGAGCGGCGCGGGTCGATCACGATCATCGCCCGCTGCGGGTCGCGGGCGATCTCGCGCAGCAGCGGGCGGGCGCGGGCCACGCCGTGGGACTGCCACGGGTTCTTGCCGATGAAGACGGCGACCTCGGTGCGCTCGAAGTCCCCGGACGTGTGGTTGCCGTAGAGCTGCTGATCGACCCAGCCCTCACCGGTCTTCTCCTGGGCCAGCGCATTGGACATGTACTTGACACCGAGCGCGCTCAACATCGCCCTGCCGTGCGCACCACCGAGATGGTTGCCCTGGCCACCGCCACCGTAGTAGAAGATCTTGTCCCCGCCGTGGTCGTCCCGGACCCGCGCGAGCTTCGCGGCGATCTCGTCCAGCGCGGTGTCCCAGTCAATCTCCTCGTAGCTGCCGTCCGGGCGGCGGCGCAGCGGCGTGTCCAACCGGTGCGGGCCGTTCTGGTACTTCTCCAGCCGCAGCGGTTTCTCGCACGTGTAACCCGCCGAGCCGGGATGGTCCTTGTCCCCGCGGATCCTGACCAGTTTCCGGTCGGCGACCTGCACCTCCAACCCGCAGTTGCACTCGCACAAGATGCACGCCGTCTTGCCCCAAGCCGCGTCGGTCGTCATCGAGCCCTCCGGTTTTCCTCAGTTGCTCGACGGCGCTTCACCGGCCGGTGAAGCGCGCTGGGCGGCGTTCCACGAATGAGCGCACCCCTTCGGCGGAGCGCTCGCTGCCGAACAGCGCGAAGTCCAGCCTGCGCTCCGTTACGCCGACAGTGCCTACTGGCGAGTAACTATGGAGCATGACATACTACCGAGTCAAGGGACTCATAGCGGGAAGGTAGATGCGTGACCAGTCGGCAGGCCGGGCGCGCCAAGCCGGGCGGCGCCAAGCAGCGGATGCTCGACAGCGCCGTGACGTTGCTGCGGGAACGCGGTGCGGCCGGGGTCACCATCGACGCCGTACTCGCCCATAGCGGGGCGCCCCGGGGGTCGGTGTATCACCACTTTCCCGGCGGACGAACCGAACTGATCGTCGGTGCGGCCAGGCAGGCGGGCGAGTTCATCACCGCTCTGATCGACGCCGCGGCCGCCGAAGGCGACCCCGCGCGAGCGATGGACCGGTTCGTCGGCTTCTGGAAACAGTCCCTGGCCGCCACCGATTACACCGCCGGCTGCCCGGTCGTGGCGCTGGCCGTGGACGGCCGCCACGTCACCGCCGAGGCGGCCGCGCTGACGCGCGAAATCTTCACCGGCTGGCAGACCAGGCTGGCAGACCTGCTCGTCGGGCACGCTGTCCCGGCTGCGCGTGCCCGACGGCTGGCCACCCTCGCCGTCGCCGCCATCGAAGGCGCGGTCATCCTCTGTCGCGCCCACCGCGACACCGGTCCCCTCGACGACATCGCTGCCGAGATCCCGCATCTGCTGGGCACGCCGTAAAACCGTCGAGATCAAAAGCGTTCCTTTGGCGTTCGCCCGGGTTCGCTTCCGTACGTTCGGCAAGGGTTCGGCTTGTGCCGCCGCATGGGGGATCGATCCTGCGCACGTGCCGGCCTCCTGATCACGCTGCCACCCAACAGATTGCGCCTGGCATCCCTAGGACTTCCGTACTCGTCTCCGCCGGGCCACCCCAGAATCCTACGCTGCTGTTGCATTCAGCTGGATGTATTGCTACGCTGCCGTTGTATTCGTGGCCGTGACTGCGGCACTCCACACCGGCCGTGGCGTGCGCGGCGGGGTGATCCCGAGGAGAGGTAGGCAGATGACCGGGGTGTCTGAGGGGTTGTTGTTGGCTCCGGCCGGGGGGGTGAGCGACCGGTTCGACGTCGAGACACGTCGGCTGTTGCGGGCGACGATCGACTGGTTCGAGGTGCGCGGCAAGCGGAGACTGGTCGCGGATTACCACGGCAAGGTGTTCTATCAGGACTTTCTCGACTTCGCGGCCAGGGAGAACCTGTTCGCGACGCTGCTGACCCCGGCGGCAGACGCGGGAGAGTCCGCGGACAAGCGGTGGGACACCTCGCGGGTGGCGGCGCTCTCAGAGATCCTGGGCTTCTATGGCCTGAACTACTGGTATCCGTGGCAGGTGACGGTGCTGGGGTTGGGACCGGTGTGGCAGAGCGGCAACGAGGCGGCGCGGGCACGAGCGGCGGAGTTGCTCGACGGCGGTGCGGTCGCGGCGTTCGGCCTGTCCGAACGCGAGCACGGCGCCGACATCTATTCCACCGACATGGTGCTCACCGCGACCGGCGACGGCGGATACACCGCCACCGGCGGCAAGTACTACATCGGCAACGGCAACTGCGCGCGGATCGTGTCGGTGTTCGGGCGCGTCGCCGGGGTCGAAGGGCCCGAGGCGTACGTGTTCTTCCTCGCCGACAGCGCGCACCCGAACTACACCGTGGTCAAGAACGTCGTCCCGTCGCAGATGTACGTCGCGGAGTTCGCGCTGTCGGACTATCCGGTGGGTGAGCAGGACATCCTGCACACCGGGGCCGCCGCGTTCAGCGCCGCGCTGAACACCGTCAACATCGGCAAGTTCAACCTGTGCTTCGGCGGCATCGGCCTGTGCACCCACGCGTTGTACGAGGCGATCTCCCACGCGCACAACCGGATCCTGTTCGGAAACCCGGTGACCGACTTCCCGCACGTGCGCCGCGAGTTCGTCGACGCCTACGCGCGGTTGATCGCGATGCGGCTGTTCTCCGACCGGGCGGTGGACTACTTCCGCTGCGCCGGCGAGCAGGACCGCCGGTATTTGCTGTTCAATCCGGTGACCAAGATGAAGGTCACCACCGAGGCACAACGGGTGATCGGGCTGCTCTCCGACATTGTCGCCGCGAAGGGTTTCGAGAACGACATCTTCCTGCCGATCGCGAAGGTCGACGTGGACGGGCTGCCGAAGCTGGAGGGCACCGTCGCCGTCAACCTTGCGTTGATCTTGAAGTTCATGCCGGCCTACCTGCAGGATCCGCAAGACTTTCCCGCCGTGCCGACGCGCGACGATGCCGCCGACGACGAGTTCCTGTTCCGCCAAGGCCCGGCACGAGGGCTGGGCAAGGTGCGTTTCCACGACTGGCGGGCCGCCTACCGCGCCAACGCCGGGGTGCCCAACGTCGCGGTCTTCACCGAGCAGGCCGAGGCGCTGGCCGCCCTGGTCGGCTCCGGCGAAGCGCAGGGCTCGGACATGGACCAGCAGTTGGCGTTGGGCGAGCTGTTCACCCTGGTGGTGTACGGCGGCCTGATCCTCGAACAGGCACAGCTCACCGGCCTCGACCCCGACCTGCTCGACCAGATCTTCCAGACCCTGGTCCGCGACTTCTCCGCCGGCGCGGTCGAGCTGCTGGGCAAGGCGACCGCCACCGACACGCAGGCGCAGTGGGCGACCGGCGCGATCCGGCGTCCCGCCCTCGCTCCGCAGCGCTCCGGGCGGGTCTGGCAGCAGGTGGCGGCCCTATCCGGCGTCTACGAGATGACGCCTTGACCGCCCCGGGACCGACGAGGATCGCCGCCACCGGCAGGAGGACGCCATGAGCGAGGCGCACACGATCGCCCGCGGCGGTTGGCCGTTCGACCCGGCCCGCCGCCGCGAGGACTACGGGTTCTTCGGGCCCGGCTCACCGACCTGGAAGGTGTGGGCGAGCCCGACCGCGCTGATCGGGTTTCAGCGTTCGGTCACACTCGAACACTTCGACCCGTTCCTGACCGCCGCCGTCGCCGACGCACGCGGGATCTACCTCGACCCGCGAGGGCGACTCGATGGCACCCTGTCGTATTTCCTGATCGCGGCCGTCGGGGACGGGCGCACCGCGATCGAGACGTCCGAGATGCTGACGCGGGTGCATGCCAAGGCCACCGGCGTCGAGCCGATCAGCGGGCAGCGCTACAGCGCCAACGATCCCACCTCACAGCTGTGGATCCATGTCACCGGCTGGCATTCGGTCCTCAAGTGCTACGAGATGTACGGGCCCGGCCCGCTCACCCCCGACGAGGAAGCCCAGTACTGGGCCGAATCGGCGATCGCCGCCGAACTGCAAACCTGCAAACCCGCCGGCGTCCCCCGCTCCCGGGAGCAGGTGCGCGAATACTTCGCCGCCGTCCGGCCAGGACTGTGCACCTCCGAACGGGCCACCGAGGCCATGCACTACCTGCTGCGCACCCCGTACAAGCAGGGCAGGTTCTCGCTGTGGGCGCTGAGCCGGCTCATGGCGCCTGCAACGATCGCCACGTTGCCCCGGTGGATGCGCAGGCTCGGCGCGTTCGACCAACCCGCCACACTCGACCGGGCCGCCATTCCCGCGACCCGCGCCGCCATGCGCGCCATGAACAACCCGAAGACGATGCTGGCCGTGCTCAAGAAGACACTCCCGATGACCCACGCGGTCCTCGACCAGCACTACAGCGGCCCAGCACCGGGCAACGCCGAAATCACCACGCCCGCGCGGGCACGCGAACTCCACAGCAGCGGCGGCGACCGCAGGGCGACCCTGGGTTGAGTGAGTCCCCGGAGGCGACGGTAGTTGCGCCAGAGGTCAATGTGGAGGAGCGGTCACGGTGACGGTCTCGAATACACAGGACAACCGGCCGCGGCGGCGGTACGCGCCGCGCCTGCCGCCGCAGCAGCGCCGCGCGCAACTGCTCGACGCGGCATTCGAGGTACTCGGCCACGGTGAGCTGCACGAGCTCAACATGGAGGCCGTCGCGCGCGCCGCCGGCGTCGGGAAACCCGTGCTCTACACCGTGTTCCGAACCCGCTCCGACCTGGTGGCCGCGCTGCTGCGACGTGAACGCGAGCAAGCGATCAACCAGGTGCGCGAGACCATGCCCACCGATCTGCACGAACTCGGCCCAACCGGCGCCTACGCCGCCACCGTCTCAGCCTTCGTGCGGGTCGTGTTGGCCAACCCCACCCGCTGGCGCCTGATCCTCACCATGCCCGAGGACGCCCCACGCGAGTACCGCGACGATCTTCGCCTCTCCCGCGCCGGCATCCTCGCCCAGGCCCAAACCCTCGCCCGAGCCGGAATCAGCCTGGAACCACGCCTCGCCGGGCTCGACCCGGTACTCCTCGCCCACACCATGCTCTCCTTCGCCGAAATGCTCGGCAGGCTAGCCGTCACCGACCCCCACACCTACACCAGCGACCGGCTCGCACAGTTCGCCAACGCGTTCCTCGCCACCATCACCGGGCCCGCCCCCCAGACCGACGCCGACGGCTGAGCAGGCGCCGACATCCTCGCCTGGTGCGGAGCGCGACTGTTCATCGATCACTGGCACCACGACGACGAAGCCTCCGTCCTCACCGACCTTCTTGCCGCCGAGGACCAAGCCGGCTGCCGCGACCCCTACCGCCGGCTCGCACTGACCCACGCCCTCGCCATCCGGCGCGTCTGACCGACGTTCGAATGTCGATCCGCGGGGGTCGCGACTGCGCTGTTCATCGGGGTGACCACGGTCAAGACGCACATCAACAACGCTTTCGCCAAGATTGGTGCCCGCAGCCGCACCGATGCTGTGCGTTACTAAGGAGATCAAAAGTAAGTCGACGCCGATCATGGCTCTACCAGCGGTGTTGACTTACTTTTGGTCGGATTAGTATCTACCGGCACAGTATGCCTTGGCACGGGACATCACCTGATCCCGGCGAAAATGGTCACGCGGTCCGGTGTCCTATCCGGACACTCCGGGTGATCGGGACTGTTGACTGGCGACGCCCTGCACCGCCGCGCGGGGGTCAGCGCTCGGTGATCTTCGGGGGCGGGGGGATCGGGATGTTGGCTGGACCGAGGTTGCGCTGCAGCGAGTCCTTCCAGGCACCGCTGTCCATCATCTTCTGCAATGCGTCGGCAACCTTCGCCTGGCCTGCAGTATCGCCCTTGGCCAGCCCGACGCCGTAGCGCTCCGTGCTGAACGGCTTGTCGACGAGTTTGAGTAGCTCGGGAAATTCCGCCACATAGCCGGCCAGGATCGTATTGTCGGTCGTCACGGCGTCGACCATGCCGGAAAGCAGCGCGTTCACGCAGCCGGAGTATCGGTCATACTCGGCGAGATGTACGCCGTTCGCGTATTTCTCCTTGACCTTCGCCGCCGAGGTGCTCCCCTTGACCGAGCACAGTTTTCGGCCGTTGAGGGCCTGCGGTCCTGTGATGCCGGTCTCATTCATGCGCACGAGCAGATCTTGTCCGGCGATGAAGTACGGCCCGGCGAAGGACACCAGTTTCTTGCGCTTGTCCGTGATCGAGTAGGTGCCGACCACCAGGTCGACGCTGCTGTTCTCCAGCACCTTCTCGCGATCCCCTGAGGGTGTGTCTTTCCACGTGATGCCGCTCGGATCGACACCGAGTTGACCTGCGACGTAACGTGCGACGTCGATATCGAAGCCGGTCATCTTGCCCGCGACGTTCTTGAAGCCGAGGCCGGGCTCGTCGAAGTGCACGCCGATCGTCAGCGTGCCGTTGTTCGCATCAGACAGCAGTTTCGAATTGCCCGGATCCGAGCCGCAGCCCGCCACCAGCGCTGCTACCAGTGCCAACGCCACGAGCGGGAGTGCCCGCCGTGTCCTGCTGATCGACCGCCTAGTTCTATGCACGCGGAAGAATCTATTGGTATGGGCGGTGAGAACTCAATGACAGGTGGGTTGCGATTGCTCACCGCGTTTGCGTCGCAACTGTAAGTACTCCCTGGTGATGAGGATGATGATGACGATGTCGATCGCAGCGAAGGCGGGCAGGGCGATCGACCCGGTATGCGCCGCGCGCCAAATCTCGTATGCCACGAAGGCGCTGAGCATCACGATGGCGATCGGGAACGCGGGCAGGGCCTTGCGCAGCAGCGCGATCACTAACGCCAGCTTGATGAGGCCGTGCAGCATCAGGTAGCCGATGGCGAAGGCGCGGGTGCTGCCGTCGGCGAAGTGGCTGGTCGCGGTACGCAGGTGGAGGGCGAGCGTTCCGTTGGGGTCGCCGATGAGGTCCCTGGTGATGATGGTGTTGGATACGCCGCTGATCACGGTGGGTGGCACCATGATCAGCAGCAGTGCTCCGATCACCTGTAACCCGCCGTCGACGCCCTTGACCGCGATGGCGACCCAGAACAGCCGCTCAGTCCGGCTGGGACCCCGCGTTTTGGTGTTCGTCATTCCCCGCACCCCGCGTCCAGCTCTCCGAAGGCGTCCCAGCTTGCCCTAACCGACGCCGGTTTCGCAGCTCGATTGACAAGGAAACCGCGTATGCCGCAACGGAAAGTCCTGGTTCTGTCGCATTGTCCGTAAGCTCCCTCTCCTGCGGGACTTCCCGAGTGCCGGCCGGGATGTTGTCCCGGAGCAAATGGTGAAGATTGCTCATGTTTCGTCCGGGGTGCCGCTGCCAGGCGGTGTCCGGCCCGAGATGACAGACGGATACCACGAGGGCACCAGGCTGATGGGAGCCACGTCGACTCGTGCATCGGCGGTTGGATGCTGCCGTACTCCCGGAAGCTGCTGTGTCCACAGTGGATGGTGTGGAGTTCGACCTGTTCACGGTGGCGGAGGCGACGCGCGAGCGGATCCTTATCGAGTTCCTCGGCAGGCTACAGTCCGCAGGAGGCTAGGGATGTTCCGGCCACCGGTGCTTGGGGTAGCGGCCGCGCAGCTCCGCGCGCACCTGCTGGTAACCGTTGCGCCAGAACGAGTCCAGGTCACTGGTGACGGCGGCGGTGTGACCTGAGGGTGACAGCAGATGCAGCACAACGGGGACCGTGCCCTCCGCGATAAGCGGTGTCGCCCGCCAGCCGAAGGCATCCTGCACCTTCAGCGCGACCACCGGCTGCTCATGCGAGTAGTCGATACGCGGCCTCGCACCGGAAGGCACCGCCAGCCGCTCCGGCGCCAGCTCGTCCAGTCGCGCTGCCGCAGGCCAGGGCAGCAGCCGACGCAATGACTGCGATACCGGGATCCGCGCCAGATCGGCCCGCCGCCGCGCACGCGACAAATCCGGCTCAAGCCAGGAGTCCGCATCGGACAGTAGCGCCGTGTCGTCGACGGGGGGCCAGGGCGAACCGATTTCCCGGTGCAGGAACGCCAGCCGGTCCCGGAATTTCGTGGCGGCGGCTGTCCAGTTCAACAGTGCGAGCCCGTCGGCTCGCAGCCCGGTGAGCACCGCGGTTCGCACCGGCGCCGGATCCGGCATGCGCAGCGGGCGCGCCGACAGCGTGATCGCGCCGAGGCTGCGGACCCGGCGTGCCACAACATCACCCTCGTGCCACCGGATATCGTCCACTTCGGACAGCAGGCTGGGTGCGGCCCGCAGCGCGAGTTCTTCGTCGGCTACCGCAGCCAGCCTGACCGTGGCCGAGGCTTTGCCCAGCGCCCGATCCGCGATGGCGATGGCCAGCCACTCCGCGTGAGCTAGCGTGCCCCGCACATCGGCCGCGGTCCCACCAGCCATCAGGTAGGTTCGCGAGCCCGGCTCCCTGCGCCGCGCCAGCCGCTCCGGGAAGGCCAGTGCCACCACCAGCGCGGCGGCCTCGGTCTCGGGTCGGCGCTGCGTGCCACTGACGCGAGCGGCGAGCCGCTTGGCGGACGCCTGCCACGGGCCGCCGCCGCGCAGCGCGTCGGCGATGTCCGGTCCCGGCGTGCTGTCGGCGTCCAGCAGCGCGACCACCCGGGCGGCGGCGTCGGCTCCGACCTGATCCGCACCGTCGAGCAGCGCCCGAGCCAGCCGAGGATGTAACCCCAGCGCCGCCATCCTCTTACCTCGTGTGGTTACGTGGCCGTCGCTGTCGAGAGCACCGAGCGTGCGCAAGGTGCCGTCGGCGACCGCGAGTGCGCCGGGAGGTGGTGGGTCCCACCAGCGCAGCGCCGTGCCGTCCGGGGTGCCCCAGCACGCCAGTTCCAGTGCGAGGCCAGTCAGCTCCGCGGTGCGGATCTCCGGCTCCGGGTAGCGGGGCAGCGTGGAATGCTCGTGCTCGGGCCAACAGCGGTAGACCCGGCCGTGATCCTCCCGGCCCGCGCGCCCCGCGCGCTGCTCGGCGACCGCTGCCGACACCCGCACCGTGGCCAGCCCTGGCAGCCCGCGCCGATGGTCGGTGCGCGGCACCCGCGCCATGCCGGAGTCGACCACGGCACGCACACCTGGCACCGTTAGGCTGGATTCGGCAACCGCGGTCGACAGCACGACCCTGCGGCGCTCGCCCTGTCGCAGTGCGGCGGACTGCTCGGCGGCGGGCAGCCTGCCGTGCAGCCTCCGGATGTCCACGTCGGGCAGTGAGCGCAGCAGGGCGGCGGTGCGCTCGATCTCCGCGGCACCGGGCAGGAATGCCAGCACATCTCCTTCGCCGTCCGCGAGTGCCCGACGGATCGCTCGCGCTACCGTGCCCGCGAGGTGCTCGGTTCGTGCCGGTGGCAGGTAACAGATGTCGAGCGGGTAGGTGCGTCCCGCGACCCGCAGCACCGGAGCGTCACCGAGCAGTGTGGCCAACCGCTCGGCGGCCACGGTCGCCGAGGTCGCCAGCAGCCGCAGATCCGGCCGCAGCCCGGCGCGCGCGTCGGCAAGCAGCGCCAGCAGCAGGTCGGCGTCGAGGTGACGCTCGTGACATTCGTCTAGCACCACGACATCCACCCCGGCCAGTTCGGGATCGGACTGCAGTCGCCGCACCAGCAGTCCCGAGGTGACCACCTCGATACGGGTGGCCGCGCAAGACCTGCGTTCGCCACGGATCGCGTAGCCGACCGTAGCGCCGACCTGCTCGCCGAGCAGCGACGCCATCCTGGCAGCCGCCGCGCGCGCCGCGAGCCTGCGGGGTTCCGCCACCACAACGCGGCCATGACAGGCCGCGGCGAGCGCGAGTGGTACCAGCGTGGTCTTCCCTGTCCCGGCCGGTGCGACCAGCACAGCGCTACCCGCCGCGCGCAGCGTGGCGGTGATGTCCGGCAGCGCGGCACGGACCGGTAGCTCCGGCAGCTCTGGCAATCGCATCGTTATCCGGCGACGGTCACCCCGATGAGGGTGCCGATGCCAAAGGTGGCGCCCGCGGCTATCGCGCCGAAGATCAGCTGCCGCAATCCGCCGCTCCACCATGGGCGCTCGGTGAAGCGAGCCACCGCGGCTCCGGTCACGAAGAGCCCGACGGCACCGACGCCGAGGCCCGCCAGCAATGACGACAGCCCGAACAGGTACGGCAGTAGGGGCACGATGGCGCCGACCGCGAAGCAGAAAAACGAGGACACCGCAGCCGTGATCGGGGACGGCATGTCCTGCGGGTCCAGGCCGAGCTCGTGGGTGATGTGGGTGCGCACCGCGCGCTCGGGGTCGGCGTGTATCTCAGAGGCGGCACGCTCAGCGGTCTTGCGGCTCAGGCCAGCTTCCTGGTACATCGTAACCAGTTCCGCACGCTCCGCGTCCGGCGAGCGCTCCAGCTCGACACGTTCCTTGGCCACCTCGGCGAGCAGGGCGTTGTTCTGTGTGCTCACCGAGCTGTACTCGCCAAGCGCCATCGAGAACGCGCCCGCGACCAGTCCCGCGACACCGGAGAGCACGATGATCCTCGGGCTCGCGCCGCCGCCGCCGACGCCCGCGATCAGCGCGATGTTCGTTACCAGCCCGTCCATCGCGCCGAACACCGCGGCACGAAGCCAGCCGCCGGAGATGTCGGCGTGTGTATGCCCGATCTCGCCAGGACCGGATACCTCCGCGGTTACCATCACACCAGCGTAAACAGTTCATGAGCACTGAGGACACACTTACCCACTGTGACGTTACGCGCCTCTCAGGTTGCCCTCAGCGAGCCTCGGTACGCTACCGCTCGTGGTTCGATCGAGAAGCGGCATAGTACTGGACGTGGTCGGGACGGTGGTCCGGCTCGGGCTGGCGGCCGTGTGGTTGCTCGCCGGTATACCGAAGATGCTCGACCTCAACCAGAACTATGTCGCCATCAAGGCCTATGAGCTACTGCCCGACGGCGTGGCGAGCGTGGTGGCAAGCGGGCAGCCGTTTCTTGAGGTGGCGCTAGGCGTGCTGCTGGTGCTCGGCATCGGAACCAGGCTGGTCGGTGTGATCTCCGCGGTGCTGCTGCTGATCTACATAGCCGGGATCATCTCGGTGTGGGCGCGCGGGCTGTCGATCGACTGTGGTTGCTTCTCGGCAGGAGGCGCCGTCGCGGCCGGGCAGACGCATTACGGGTGGGACATCGCGCGTGACGTCGGCTATGTCGTGCTGTCGGCATGGCTGATCTGGCGGCCCCGTACGCTGTTCTCGCTCGATGGCTTGTTGTCGGGTGGCTCGAGCCACATCGAAGCGGAACCCGGCAGTGCCGGCTAGCGGGCACGTGGAGAGGACGTAGACGTGGGCGGTGCGCAGCGTAATCAGCGCAAACGGCAGCAGCAGCGGTCGACCCAGGCGGCGCGAGCGATGGCGGCGGCGAGGGGGAAGAACTCCAACCGCAACAAGACCATCGTGGGCATTGTGGTGGTGGTGATACTCGCTGCCGCGATCATCGGCGGTGTGCTGGTCACCAACAACCAGAAGAAGGCACAGCAGAACGCGGTGATCCCCGTGGTCCCTGCTCCGCAGCACTACCAGACGAAGCTGGTGGGCGGCGGCGTAGTGCTCGCAGGAAAAAGCAGCGCCAAGATCAAGCTCGATTTTTACGAGGACTTCATCTGCCCGGCGTGTGGCAATTTCTTCAAGGCGTCCGACGAGGACGTCGTGAACGCGCTCGCCGACGGCAAGATCCAGGTCCGCTTCCACATGCTCAACTTCCTCGACAAGAATTCGAATCCACCGGGTTACTCCTCGCGCGCCGCGAATGCCGCGCTGGCGGCCGCGGCGCAGGGCAAGTTCGCCGACTACTACAACAGCCTGTACAAGAAGCAGCCGAGTGAGGGAAGCGCGGGCTACACCAATGCGCAACTGATCAGCCTCGGCCAGCGGTTGAAGATCGGCGGGAACTTCGCCGACGAGGTCAACAACGGCAAGTACGTCTCCGCGATCAATGGCGATTTCGCCAAGGCACAGCAGGATGTCGGTGCTTTTTATCAAAAGAAGTACCAGATGCCCTACTTCGCCACGCCAACAGTGATGTACAAGGGCCAGGCGCTCGACGTTTCGCCGCTGGCGAACCAAGCGACCGGCGCGGTTCAGAAGACGCCGTGGCTGCAGGATCTGCTCAAGGGCAAGGTGGATGTAGTACCGAAGCCGCGGCAGTAGCGTTCAGTCAAGGCCGGCTATCGGTGGTTCGCCACCTGACCAGGTAGCGAGCCGTCGTGCTTTGCCGGTCTCGGTGCGGGGGACGCTGCCGGGCGCGAGCACCCGCACCACGCAACTGAGGCCGAGCCGTTCCCGCAGCGCACCGTGCAACGCGTCACGCAGCGCATCTGTGTCGACCGAGTCCGCCATCGGTTCGACCGCGATCCGCAACTCGGGGCGTGCGGTGTCGCGGCGGTCGGTGACGATCAAGTAATGCGGGCTGACACGGTCGTCCGCGAGTAGTGTCGATTCGATCTCGGTGGGGTAGACGTTCACCCCGCGCACCACCAGCATGTCGTCGGCCCTGCCCAGCAGCTTCGTCATCCGGCGCAGCGTGCGCGGTGAGTCAGGTGAGGGCGGGTGCAGTGCCGCGATATCGCCCGTGCGGTAGCGCAGCAGCGGCATCCCGGTCTTGGTCAGTGTCGTGAACACCAGCTCGCCAGGAGTTCCTTCCGGTAGCGGATCACCTTGCGCGTCAACGACTTCCGGGTAGAAATGATCCTCGGCGATGTTGAGCAAGCCGCCGGAGTCCAGCGATTCGCACGCCACGCCGGGGCCGATGATCTCGGATAGGCCGTAGATGTCCAGCGCCCGCAAGCCGAGCAGGCTTTCGAGTTGGGTACGCATCTGCTCCGTCCACGGCTCGGCCCCGAACACCCCGGCGCGCAGGCTGTCCGGGCGCATGCCGGTGGCGCGCATCGCCTCGCCGAGGTGGATGGCGTAGGACGGGGTGCAGGTGAGTATGTCGGGCCGCAGGTCTGCGATCAGCCGCAACTGGCGATCCGTCATGCCGCCAGACGCCGGGATGACCGTCGCGCCAAGGCGAATGCCGCCATGATGGATGCCGAGGCCACCGGTGAACAGGCCGTAGCCGTACGCGTTGTGGATGATGCTGGTCTTACTCGCGCCCGCGCCGCCGAGCGCCCGCGCCATCACCTCCGCCCAGATGTCCAAATCCGACGCGGTGTAAGGGATGAGGGTCGGACGTCCGCCGGTGCCTGACGAGCCGTGCACGCACACGATCGCCTCCGCAGGCGCCAGGCGCATGCCGAACGGGTACTGCTCCCAGAGGTCTCGCTTGGTGACCATCGGGAGCTTGCCCAGATCGGACAGCGTCAACTCCGCACCGCTGTCGACCCCCGCGTCGGCAAGCTTCGCCCGTTGCGGATTCTCGGTGCTGAGCAGGCGGTCGACCAGTGTGCGCAGCCGTCGCTGCGCCACCTCGGCTCGGTAGGCCGGGTTGGCGCCTTCGGTATCGGGGTCTGTCAGCGGAAGCGGGTTCACGTGTGCTGGTTTAGCACCGTGAGCGTGCTGGGTGGAAGGCCCCTGGACCAGCGTGTCACGCTCGTCATGTACCGTAGGCGGGCACGCGGTGAACGTGATCGTGTCACTCAGGGGCTGTAGCGCAGCTGGTAGCGCACCACACTGGCAGTGTGGGGGTCACGGGTTCGAACCCCGTCAGCTCCACTCGTTTTAGTGGCCATTGTGCGAACCACTCCGTTCGGGGCCGTTTCCGC
>JBOHEL010000071.1:0-14347 GCA_050700995.1 Sciscionella sp.
GGCCAACGCGCCCCAGTTCGCGACACCGCCGGACTGCCACGGTGAGAAGATCACCACGGTGCCCGCGAACCCGAGCAGCAAACCGGTCAGTCGCATGGCACCCGGGCGCACCTCGGAACGGATCATCAGTGCGATCAGCAGGGCCCACAGCGGCATGGTGGCATTGAGCACACCGGCCACCCCGGAGTCCACGGTCTGCTCCCCGATGCCGAACAGTGTGAAGGGCAATGCGTTACCGAACAATCCGGGCACCAGCAGCTTGAGCCAGGTACGGCGGTCGCGCGGCAACCGCTGCCTGCCCACCCAACACAGCACTCCGACGGCGGCGGCGCCGAGCACCAGCCTGCCGAACGCGATCTGTACCGGCGCGAGTCCACCGAGCGCCAACTTGATCCACAAGAAGCTGGAGCCCCACAGGAGCGCCAGTAGCCCCATCCGCAGCATCGTCTTCACGACATCCAGCGTGCGACCGACAACAGATAAGCACAAGCGAATTTGACTACATGACTGTTAAGTGCCTCTGTAGTATTTGGACATGCTTGATATGCGCCGGATCCGGGTGTTCCGCTCGGTCGTCAGCAGCGGATCGATCAGCGCGGCGGCGGCCAACCTGGGGTACACGCCGTCGGCGGTCAGCCAGCAGGTCTCCGCGCTACAGCGGGAGGCAGGACTGCCGCTGCTGGAGAAGTCCGGGCGCGGGGTCCGCCCGACGGCTGCGGGCGAGACGCTTGCCGAGTACGCGGCCGTGATCATGACCAAACTGGCCGAGGCCGAGACCGCGCTCGCGGACCTGAGGGAAGGGCGCACCGGTCGGCTCACCGTGCACTACTTCGCCACCGCGGGAGCCTCGCTGGTGCCGCCCGCGGTGGCGCGGTGGCGGCGGGAATTCCCAGGGGTGCAGCTTGACCTCAAACTCAACGAGCCCGCGTACTCCACGGCCGCTTCTGCCGAGGGCAGGGCCGATGTGGAACTCGTGGTGCTGCCGGAGGACTTCGCCGCGCCCGCTGGAGTGCGGGTGATCCGGTTGCTGGACGATCCCTACGCGGCGGTGCTGCCGAAGCAGCACGAGCTGGCGCGCAAGCGGGTCATCGACCTCGCCGAGTTGGCCGAACAGCCGTGGGTCGACAACGAGTGGCCGCCCGGCACGTGCCGCCAGATCATGCTGGACGCCTGTGCGGCCGCGGGTTTCACGCCAGGTTTCGTGGTGGAGTCCGACGATTACCCAACCGCAATGGCATTCGTGGGCTCCGGCCTCGGCGTGACCCTGGTGCCGAGGCTGGCACTCGGTACCACGCCAGCCGGGGTGGTGGTGCGGAAGGTACGCAGGCCGGAACCGGTGCGGGAGATTTTCGTCGCGGTGCGCACCGCAGTGCTCGGCAACCCCGCCGTGCGCGGCCTGTTGGACGCCCTGCGTGCCGTAGCCGATGACGCACAGTAGTGGCGTTTCGGGGCCGAAACACCCGGAGGTGAAGGCGTGTCAGTGGCCGCCGTCGCCCCCGTTGTGTCCGTGGCCGTGGGAGGAGACGTGCTTCGCTGAGTTGATCTTCAAATCAGTGCTGCTGGTGCCGGTCACCGTGATCGAGTACAGCTCGTGCGTCTTGTGATGGGACGTCGTGGTGAAGTGCAGATCGGCGAGCACCGTCCGCTTGCCGTGTGGCTTCACGGAGCCGACGGACACCTTGGAGATCCGCGACCAGAACTTCTGGTACTGGCCGTACCCGCCGGATTGCTGCTGCTCCGACGCGGTGAGCATCGTCCACGCCGTGGAGGTGTTCGCCGGGAGCAGCCCGTAGTACCGGCGCACGGTCTGCTCGACATCGGCTGGCGTCACCGCTGCTGTCGTGGTGGGCGGTGGTGTGGTGGGTGTGGTGGTGGGTGCCGTGCTGAGGGTCGTGGACGGCGGCGCCCGCCGTGAGGTCAGCGGTGCGGCGCCGGCGGCATTGTCGTTGCCGGAGCCACCCATCAGCGCGATTGCAACCAGGATTCCGACGGCCGCGGCGATCACCACCGCCAGTGCCGCCAGCAGCACGGTGCGCCAGTTCGGCCGTTGCCCGGAACCGGAAGCGGCTGCCGCACCGGCGGCAGCGGCCCCCGGTGCGGCAGCGCCCTCCGACCAGTTGCTGAGCGGGCGCACGTCGAGCCGGGTCGCCGGTTGCTGGGAGACGGCGGGCTTCCGTGCCTGAACGGGTGGGTTAGGTGACACCTGCGGCAACTGGCCATCGGCGATTGCCCGCAGCGCATCCCTCGCCTCGCTCATAGTCGGCCGCTGCTGCGGATCGGACCGCAACAGCTGCATCAGCAGCGCGGTCAGTTGCCCGGCCTGACGTGGCGGGGTGACATTCCCGGCGGCCACGGCGTGCAGCAGCGCCAGCGGATTGTCGCTGGTACCGAATGGTGGTCTGCCTTCGACTGCGGCGTACAGCGTGGAGCCGAGCGAGAACACGTCCGAGGGCGGTGCGGGATATTCGCCCTTGGCCATCTCGGGCGCCAGGTAGGCGGGCGTACCCGCGAGCATGCCGGTCGCCGTCACAGTGACATCCCCGACGGCGCGGGAGATCCCGAAGTCGGTGATCTTGACCGTGCCGTCCTCCGCGATCAGCACGTTGGCGGGTTTCACGTCCCGGTGCACGATCCCCGCGGCATGCGCCGCGGCCAGCGCCCCCGCCACCTGCGCGCCGATGCCGGCGGCCTGCTGCGGGGACAGCGTGGACGACGCGGCGAGCATGTCGGCGAGGCTGCGCGAGGCCAGGTATTCCATGATCAGCCACGGCTGGCCGTCGTCTTCGGTCACGTCGTAGACGGTGATCGCGCTGGCGTGCTGCAAGCGCGCCGCGATCCGACCCTCACGCATCGCGCGCTGCCTGGCTTCCTCCGACTGTGCCGCGGTCAGCCCCGGCGAGAGCAACAGTTGCTTGACCGCGACCGTGCGGTGCAGCCGCTCGTCGAGGGCTTGCCACACCACCCCCATAGCACCGCTGCCGATGCGGGGTCCCAGGCGGTAGCGACCGGCGATCAACCGGCCCGTTTCGCTCATTTGGCCGACGTCGTTACCGGGGGTGGAGGGCCACCCTGATTGCTTGGCGAAGGGCTGGGTGAGCTCGACGTCGTGGTCTCGGTCGGCGCGCTGGACGTGGTGGTTTCCCTGGTGGTCGTCTCGGTCGTGGTGGTGGGTCGCACGGAATGCGAATGCGTGTGCGCGCTCGGTTGCGGGGGCACCACGGGTGCCTGGGAGTCGCTGGTCGGCAGTTGCTTGCTTGAGCTGGGGATGTTGACGGTGCTCCCGCCGCTGGGGTCCGGCTGCTGACTGCCGGACAGGAGTCCCGTCGCGAACAGCACCGCGGCGACAACCACGACCGCTGCGACGACCGCCGCTACCACCGCGGCACGCTTGCGGTTCGGGTTGCGCCGTTCCTCTTCCAGCTCACCGTCATCGGCCAGTTCGCGGTCGTCGAGTTCGGCGGGGACACCTGTGGTGGTCATCGCCCTTGTGCCGGGCATCGCGGCCCCGGCTCCCAACACGGCCGTTGGCGCCACGGCCGCGGCAGGCGTCTCACCACGGGCGACGGCCTTGAGCATGCCGAGCGCTTCGCGGGATGTCGGCCGTTCTTCCGGCGTCGGGCGTAGCAGCGCCTGCAGCACGTCGGTCAACGGACCCGCCTGCCGTGGCGGCACGATCCGGCCCGCCGCAACCGCGTGCAACAGGCCGAGTGTGTTCTCGCTCAGGCCGAACGGCGGCTGGCCCTCGACCGCGGCGTAGAGCGTGGATCCCAGCGAGAACACGTCCCCGGCGGGAGTTGGCTCCCGCCCGATGGCCACCTCGGGCGCGAGGTAGGCGGGTGTCCCGGCGATCAGGCCGGTCTTGGTGACGGTGACATCGTCGGTGGCGCGGGAGATCCCGAAGTCGGTGATCTTCACGATGCCGTTGTCCCCGAGCAGCACGTTGCCTGGCTTGATGTCGCGGTGCACGATTCCCGCGGCGTGTGCGGCCGCCAGTGCGGACGCGACCTGCGCGCCGATCCTGGCGACCTCGGCAGGTCGCAGCGAGCGGCGTTCCCGCAGCACGTCGTCAAGGCTGCGCGACGGCAGGTACTCCATCACGAGGCAAGGCTGGCCGTCCTCATCGACGACGTCGAAGACACTGACCGCGTTCGGGTGATGCAGCCGCGCTGCAATGCGCCCCTCGCGCATGGTGCGCAGCCGGGCCTCTTCGGCCTCGGCAGGGTCGAGCCCCGGTCGGGCGAGGAGTTGCTTGACAGCGACGGTTCGGTTCAGCCTTCGATCCAGGCTTTCCCACACAATGCCCATCGCGCCGCTGCCGATCCGGCGTACCAGCTGGTAGCGGCCGGCGACGAGGTGAGGCTCGGTGCTCATCGCTCGTCTCCCTGATCAGCTGTGCGTGAACCCTGCAGTGCACAGCACAGCCTGTGTGCTGGGTGTGTTCCCGGGACACTCACCGGCCCAGGCTATGTGGTAACGCTGGGTAGCTGGTGTTCGCCTACCGGTAAGCCGATCGGGGATGTCTGGTTGGGGTTTCAGCCGTGCTGTGCCGAGAGCAGTTCGACGCCCGTTATCAGCGGTTGCGCACCTTGTGTGGTGGTGAACAGTTCGGTCGCCCGCAGCCAGCTGCCGTCCGGCTGCAGCATCCGTACCACCGCGGTGGCCGTACTCGCCGAGGTCTGAGTGATGTGTTCGACCCGCAGCGCTCGCATCGCGTGCCAGGACTGGACGAAGCCGCCGAGGCTGGAACCGAGCAGCCCGGGGTCGAGTAGCTGCGCTGCGGCATCCGGATTGTCGCTCGCCAGCTGGTAGAACTGCCGGACCAGGTCGGCGGGTGGGATCTGGGCCGGTGTGGTGCCCGACGCGGTGGTGCTGGTGGCAGCCTCGCGGCCTGCCACAGACGTGGTGGGCCTCACCGCGACGCCGTAGCGGTTCCCGCCGCTGGTCGCCGATGCTCGCGTCGTGTGGCGGGTACTCGCGGCTGTGGTCTTCGGATCGCTGGTAGTGCTGACGGGACTTGGTAGCGGAGCTCCCTGACGGGTGTCGCCTGCGGACGGGGTGCGTAGCTGGGCCGCCAGCCTGTCCGGCAGCAGCGCCTGTACTCCGCTGAGAGCAAGCGTGGGTGCGCCTGCCCGCTGGGTGCTGTTGGCGTGATTGGCGGTGAGCATGGGCGTGACGCCGATAGCTCCGCAGAGTGCCAGTACTCCGACGCCGATGCCCGCGATCTTGCCTGCGGTGGCCAGTGGACCGAGCTGTTCCCTGTGCTCAGCCGGGGTGGCGACGGCGTCGGCCTTGCCGGTTTCGGGCGGTGGCTCGCGGTGCATGAGCTCGGTGACGGTTACCGAACCTGCTCGAGGATGCCGACGACCGGTGGTCGAATGCGGCACGGGGGCAGCTCCTCCTCAGGTGAAGCGATACAGCGGGCGCAGGTACTCAAGGCGTTCTGCATTCGATATCGTGAAACCTGAGCCGAATGCCAGTTTCGACGAGGTTCTCACCCGTTCGTGGCGGCCAGCGGGTGAGCGGTTCACTCAAATGGCCTAAGACGCCTGCGAATCGGCGGTGATCTGAGGAGTCGTATTCGGGTCCACAGGATGGCTGAACGTCAGCTTCCTGACCTCGGTCACCGTCGAACGGTCTCGCCGGTAGATGGTGATGCGGTCGGTGGTGGTCCCGTCGTTCGGGTTGGCGGAGATACGCTCGACTCGTACGGCCTTGGCATCCCGGTAGCGCTGCCTGATGCCTGCGGCCCCCTCCTCTCGCAGTGAGCCCGTGGTCATACTGCTCGCGGCATCCGGATTCGTGGCGACCTTTTCGAGGTACGACTGGGTGGTGTCGGTCATCTGCTTCGGATCGCTGACCGGTCCAAACGCCTGCTTCGGGGGAACCGTCGTCGTTGTCGGTGGTGGGAACGAGGTGGGCGGGTATGGCTGGATAGGCGATCCGGTGGGGTCGCTGCCGCTGGCGATGGTGTCCGAGGTCACCGGATGACCGCTGGTCGCGGACCTGCCCGCTGTTGGAGGCGCGACGGCGCCGGAACCCGGAGCCCGGTGGTCGGACTGGTGCGATGCCGCCTGCTGTGCACCGCGACCGCCGTCGACGGCCGCGGACCCAGACGGGCCAGGAACGTCGGAAAGGAGTGCGCCGGAGTAGTCGGGTAGCGCGTTGATCCGGTCGACGGGGGCAGGTGGTCCGACCATCGACGTGGTCATGAAGACCAGCCCCACCAATACCGCGACCGCGGACGTTACGGCGAACCAGGCCGCGCGTCGCCAGCTCCTTGGTGGGGTGACCGAGGCAGGCACGCTGCCGAGGTCGAACTTCGCGAGCCCGCGAGTCGACATCGGAGTAATGATGTCGACGGGTACCGGGTCGATCAGGTACGGCTCGGTGGGCTCGTCGTCGAAGCCCGGCCCGGCGTGCCGCCCGCTGTGGCTGCCGCTGACCTGAACGCGCGGCACCCACGTTTCGGTTCCAGGCTCCGGCCGGTGCCGCCCGTGTCGTGGATTCCGCTGCTGCCCGCTCATGTCGTCCCGAGCCCAACCACAGCGTGATTCTGACACCTGGTGCGCACGGCTACCCCGCCTGTCGAAGGCACGACCGTATGCACGTGCACCAGACTAGGCCGTTTGCCGGTGATCCGACACTCCGGGGCAGTGCAATTACTTTCTGTAGTACAATGCGGTTACCCTCAGCCGCCAGTGCGGAAGCGCTGGCGGGTCGCCTGCAGCGCCTTGTTCGAGGCCGCAGCGGTACCCGCACCGACCAGGATTGCCAGTACGTCGGGTACCGGGCCGCCCAAGCTCAGCAGCACGGCGAGCAGCCCCGCAGCGGTGGTGACGCCCGCCACCATCCACCTGGTACGTATGTACTGCGCGATCGGCGCGCCGCCCGCACGCTTGTTGGCGGCCGATCCCAACATCGCGAGGTAGCCACCGTGGGCGAGCGCCGAGAGCAGGCCGACGACCGCGATGACGGTGGCGATAAGTCCGAGAATCCACTCCATGACTCCAGTGTGCCCTTCCCCAGGAGTGCCCGGCATCGGTGACAACCCTGATTTCTCGGGCGGCTACCTGCCGAGACGGCCGCGGCCGAGGTTGAGCAGCGCCATCGCGATCTGCCTGCCGTCCGAGCCGAGGTCTCGGTAGCGGTTGAGGACGTCCATCTCGCGGTTCACCACGATCCGCGTCCCTCCCGAGGACATTCGGATCTTGCCGATCGCCTTGGATACCTCCACGCGCCGCTTCACCAGGCGCAGGATCTCGGCATCCAGCCAGTCGATCTCCTCACGCAACCGGCTGATGTCCTCCGGCGCCGGAGGCGCTGACTCGGCGCCAGCCGTCTGATCGCCGGGTACGGCTGAATTCATCGCGGTCCTCCGAGAGCTTGCACAGACTCGTGCAGACTCGATCACATGGCTCGGGGAAACCGGAGGCAAGGCCCGGGTCCTCCGACTCCGGGGCTTACAGGTCCGTGCGCTACGCGAGGACGGGAGCCGGAGTCCGGGTCCCGTACGAAAATCGGATACAGCAAGCTGCGCCGCGCACGGTGGACAGTATGTCACATGTCGTGCGGCGCGCCGCTGTGTCGGTGCTGCCGAGTAACGTGCGTGCACGATGGAAGCACTGTTCGATGTCCCCTCATCAAGCTCCCGTACCGCCCATGGCGGTCGCACCGGCGCGCTGCTTGCCGATCTGAATCCCCGGCAGGCCGAGGCCGTCGCGCACCAGGGCACGCCGCTGCTCGTGGTGGCCGGGGCAGGTTCCGGCAAGACGCGGGTACTGACCCGCCGAATCGCCTACCTGCTCGGTGAGCGGAAAGTGCATCCGGGCCAGATCATGGCGATCACCTTCACCAACAAGGCCGCCGCCGAGATGAAGCAGCGGGTGGCCGAGCTGGTCGGGCCGCGGGCCAGGTTGATGTGGGTATCGACGTTCCACTCGATGTGCGTGCGGCTGTTGCGACTGGAGGCGAAAACGCTCGGGATGTCGTCGAGCTTCTCCATCTACGACTCCGACGACAGCCGCCGCATGATCACTCTGGTCGCCAGGGATCTCGACCTCGACGCCAAGCGGTATCCGGCCCGCGCACTCGCTGTCGGCGTGTCCAATCTGAAGAACGAACTCGCCGATCCGGACGATGCCGTAGCGAATGCAACCACGGATCTTCAGAAGCAGGTCGCGCAGGTCTACGGCGAGTACCAGCGGCGGCTCAGCCAGGCGAGGGCGCTGGACTTCGACGATCTGATCATGAAGGCGGTGGGGCTGCTGCAGGCGTTCCCCGACACCGCAGAGCATTACCGCAGGCGCTTCCGGCACGTGCTGGTTGACGAGTACCAGGATACGAACCACGCGCAGTACACCCTGGTAAGGGAGCTTGTCGGGACGCGAGACACGGCATCGGGGCTTGAGCCTGCCGAGCTGTGTGTGGTGGGTGACGCGGACCAGTCGATCTACGCCTTCCGCGGTGCCACCATCCGCAATATCACCGAGTTCGAGCGGGACTACCCGGACGCACACACAATCATGCTCGAGCAGAACTACCGGTCGACGCAGACCATTCTCTCCGCCGCCAATGCGGTGATCTCACGAAACTCCGGACGCAGGGACAAGCGGCTGTGGACCGATGCGGGCGACGGCGAGTGCGTGGTCGGCTATGTCGCGGACAACGAGCACGACGAGGCCGCGTTCGTGGCTGGCGAGATAGACCGGCTGTACGACGAGCAGGTCGACGGCGGCTTCCGGTACTCCGATGTGGCGGTGTTCTACCGCACCAACAACTCATCCCGGGTGTTCGAGGAGATCTTCATCCGGCTCGGCCTGCCGTACAAGGTGGTGGGCGGTGTGCGGTTCTACGAGCGCAAGGAGGTCCGCGACGCCCTGGCCTACCTGCGGGTGCTGGCGAATCCGGAGGACACCGTCTCGCTGCGGCGCATCCTGAACGTGCCGAGACGAGGCATCGGCGACCGGGCCGAGAGCTGCGTCGCGACCCATGCCGAGCGGGAGCGGATCTCCTTCGCCGAGGCGCTGCGGCAGGCTGCGGCGGGCACCGTTCCCACGCTGAACAGCCGCGGGGTAAACGCGATCTCCGGGTTCGTCACGTTGATGGACGGCCTCGGCGAGTTGGTGGCAGCAGGCACCGAAGTCGCTGAGATCGTCGACGCGCTGCTCGATCGCACCGGATACCGCGCGGGGTTGGAGGAATCCGATGACCCGCAGGACGCCACCAGGCTGGAGAACCTGACCGAACTGGCCACTGTGGCGAGGGAGTTCGGTGATGTCGCCGAACGGCCCGAGGTGGAGGAGGGGTCACCGGAGCCCGGCTCACTCGCGGCCTTCCTTGAGCGGGTCGCACTGGTCGCTGATTCCGACCAGGTGCCGGATTCCGATGACGGCGTTGTCACTCTGATGACGCTGCACACCGCGAAAGGCCTGGAGTTTCCTGTGGTGTTCTGCACCGGCTGGGAGGATGGGCAGTTCCCGCACCTGCGTGCGCTCGGCGACCCTCAAGAGCTTGCCGAGGAACGGCGGCTGGCCTATGTCGGTATCACGCGGGCCCGCCGACGGTTGTACCTCTCTCGCGCGCTGGTGCGTTCGGCGTGGGGGCAGCCTGCGAGCAACCCGGCGTCACGCTTCTTCGACGAGATCCCCGACGAGCTGATCGACTGGCGACGGTTGGAACCGGAGCGGTCCAACCTGGCCGCTCCCACCGGATTCTCGCGGTTCGGCGCGGACTCCGCACAGGCCAGACTGGCGGCGAGTGGCATGAGGTCCACCTCGTTCAAGGGCTGGAAGGACACAGTCGCGCTGAAGCTGGAGGCCGGCGACCGGGTCAACCACGACAAGTACGGCCTTGGCACTGTCGTGACCACCGACGGCGCGGGCCCCCGTGCCACCGCGACGATCGATTTCGGCCCCTCGGGCACCGTGCGGCTGATGCTCATCGGCAGCGTACCGATGCAGAAGCTTTGACGTCCGCGCGGAAACTGTCGGTGCCCTGCGATTTACTGTCTATCGAACATCAGTTCGATAGACAGTAGGAGTCACAAGGGGGTTCTGTGGTGTGGACGAGATACTGTTCGGCGTGCTCGCCGAGGCGATACGTGAGTACCTGGACACCGTCGATCGCGGTACGAGTGATCAGGATGCCCGCAGGCTGGTGGCGGCCTGGCGGGCGCTACTCGGCATGCATAAGGAGAGTGGTCGCGGCTGCCGGGAGTGTCGGCGCAGCCGCGGCTCGCTGTGCGGGGTCTGGCGGGTCGCCGTCGGCTACTTCCTGCATCGCACGCCGGGCGACCGTTGACGATCGGGCAGGCAATGACCACTGCGCGGCCATGTGCGACGTGTCAGACGTTGACGCCGTGCGCGTTCAGCCATGGCACCGGGTTGATCTTCTTGCCGCTGGGATTCCACACCTCGAAGTGCAGGTGGTATCCGGTCGCCTCGCCACGCTCGCCCATCCGGGCGATCTCCTCGCCCGCCTTGACATGTTCGCCCGCATGCACGGAGAAGTCGTCCATGTGGCCGTACACCAGGATCGTGCCGTCGGAGAGTTCCTCGCGTACCCACAATCCGAAGCCGTGCGCCGGTCCTGCCTCGATGATCACGCCATCGGCGGCCGCCACGATCGGGGTGTCCTTGACGTTCGCGATGTCGATGCCGTAGTGGAAGCTGCCCCAGCGTGGCGCGAAACCGGAGGTGAACCGGCCTTGAGCCGGGATCACGAATTTGGGCCGGTTCGCCTCAGCTATCGCGGCGGCTCGTTCGGCAAACGCGTGCTGGCTCTCGGCCAGCTTCGCTACCTCAACGGATGGGTTGGTGGTCCTGGCCATGAGCAGCACGTCTGGCGATGCGGGGGTCGAGCCGCCGACACCCATGGCCGCGGTCGCGTCCCTATGGTCGCCGAGCCCGCCGGCACCAGCGGCGACCGCGCCTGCCGGGTGGGCCGCGTGTCCTGCGGCCGCCGCAGCCGCGGCCCCGACCGCAACGGCGGCGATCACGATCCGGCCGCGCAGCGCGGGTGGCGGGCTGGGGATTCGGTGCAGACCACGTACCCGATAGGTCGCCGGACCGTCGCCCCGGCGTTTCCCGCGGCGATCGGCGGCAGCTCTCAATCTGAGCGCCTGGTGCGAACCCGAGTGCTCGGCCAAAGCCTGTTCCTTCCGAAGTGCTCGCGAGGTCGGCGGCCAACCACTCGTGGGAGCGAGCGGTGAACGCGACTGGCGGGCGGGAGGCCCCGCGAACCCGTAAGGCGCATCGGCTTCGCATCGCGTTCGTGACCGGACCGTGACAACGGACGGCGCGACTTTAACGGAGAGCAGAGATCGGCGGCAACGCACCCCCTCACGCGTCGGGGCGAACCCGCCATAGTCGGTATCGAACGTACGAATGTGTTCACGCTCGGTCGCCACCGGCGTGAGCTGTACCTCAGGGCGTCGTTGCGGCGCGCCGGCCCGGCGCCTGCCGCTTGGTTGCTACCGTTCGACTCGATGACGATGCGGACTGAAGCGGCCGGCCGGCGCCCGGCCAGACAGTCGAGGATGGGCTGGGTGCGTAACAGAGCTGTGCCGGTATCAGCCACCCCCACCGGCGACCGCTCGCCCTGGATGATGGCCGCGTTGTTGCTGGCTGCCCTCGCGGCGCTGCTGGGCGTGGCTGGGCCGCTGCTGCCGGTGGTTCAGCCCAGTCACGGTGCGGGCTTCGCGGCGGGGCCGATGCTCGTTGTGCTTGCCGTGCTGCCTGTCGCCCTCGCCGCGCTTGCCGTGGCACGTGGCCGCAGCGCGCTGGGTTGTGGCGTGCTGGCCGCGGTGGCGCTGTTCGCTCCCGGCAGGTTGCTGACTGACCTGCAGCTGGCGGTGGACGTCAGCCACTCCGCGCGCCCCGAACTGGTGCTGCCGGATTCGCTCGACCCGTTGCACGCCGGGCCCGGACTGTGGCTGCTCATCGCGGCGCACCTGCTCGCCATCGGCGCAGGCTTGGCAGCAGTGGCGGCGGCCAGGCAGCTGACTGACGGCACAGCAAGCTTGGACATGGCCGATGCGGGCGACGCTGGCTCGGCTGCCACTCGGCAGGGGCGTGTGGCGGGTGCGTTGTGCGTTGGCATGATTGCGGCTGTCGCTTTGCTGGTGGTCGCGCCGTTCCGCTCTGACAACCTCTACCTGCTTGGCCGCACGCTCTTGGAGCAGCCCGCGCTGCCACTGGCAGGCGGGTTGCTGCTCGTGGTGGCGGCGGTTGTAGCGCCGACCATGGGCGCGGCGTTCGCCGAACGGGAACGGGCTGCCGGTGGCGTGGCAGGAGCGGCGATCGGGCTGCTCACCATCGCCCTGCCACCGCTGGTTGCAGGCTTCGCCGTCCGAGGTCTCCACCCGACCTGGGGATCTTGGATCGCGGTAGCCGCCGCGGTCGTGCTCGGTGTGATGGCGACGGCGATCGGCCTTGCGGTGCGGGTGTCTGATCGCGCAGCGCACCACGAACCATCCGAGGTGGCACTTCCCGGCCAGATCGGCCTGCACCGTGCCGCCGGTGCGCTCGCCGTCGCCGCGGGGGTGTGCGCGCTGGTCGCGGCGATGAGCAGGCAGATTGTGGTGCCCGCCCAATTACCGCAGGTCCATGAGGTTGGCCAGCGCCTGCTCATCCCCGCCGGAGCGATCCTGCTGGTGCTCGGGGTGGCGCTGCTGGTTCCGGCAGCGGCCGCCACGATCCGCCCCGCGCTTTCCGTGGCATGGGTAACCGTTCCGATGGCCGCCGCAGGCGGGCTCGACGGCGTGTTCACCGCTATCCAGATCGATGGCATCCGCGCGGGCGCGGGCGCCTGGCTGAGTGGGGTGGCCGCGCTTGCCGCGGTGGCTGCGGCCTGCTGCGCGGGACTGGCGGGTGGCGTGGAACGGGACGACGTGGACGTCAGCGAGCGTGCGTGCAGGCTGCCGGTACTACTACTCGCGCTGTCCGGCACCGCGCTGGCGGTCGCAGGGTTCGGGTTACCGATGCTGCGGGCCACCGGATACTCCGCAGCCGGTCTGTGGTCCCACTTCCGGTTCGCCTCGTGGGGGCTGGTGCTGGCGCTGGTCGCGGTAGCGCTGGCCGCCGTGATCGCCGGGTTCGCCAGGCCGGCTCGCGGGGCGGGGTTGCTCGTCGGAGCCGCCGCGGTGCTCGGCATGCACTGTCTCAAGGTTCCGCTCACCCCAACCCGAGCGCTACCCGCGAGCGCCGGTCCTGGCCTGCTGCCGTGCCTGCTGGGGGTCGTGGCGATGCTCACAGCGGCTGCGGTAGCCGGATTGCTCCGCCACCGTGTGAGGGTCGGCGCAGAGCTATGACTCCGCCTACGGCATGGCCTACCCTGCGCAAAGGGGCATCTGCGTGAAGGCCGTGGCCGAGGGCGCGAGGCGCCACTTGTGCCTGCCGACCGGGTGCGGGTGTCCCGCGATACACAGGAGGCAGGTATGAGTGATCATCGCGAAGCGCCACTTGTGCCTGCCGACCGGGTGCGGGTGTCCCGCGATACACAGGAGGCAGGTATGAGTGATCATCGCGAAGCGCCACTTGTGCCTGCCGACCGGGTGCGGGTGTCCCGCGATACACAGGAGGCAAGTATGAACGGGCGGATCCGGGTTGTGGTCGCCAAACCCGGCCTCGATGGGCATGACCGCGGTGTCAAGGTAGTGGCGCGGGCCTTGCGTGACGCCGGGATGGAGGTCGTTTATACCGGCCTGCATCAGACTCCCGAGCAGATCGTCGAGACCGCGCTGCAGGAGGACGCCGACGCGGTAGGTCTCTCGGTGCTCTCCGGTGCGCATATGACGCTGTTCGCGAGGGTCATCGAACTGCTCGCCGAGCGGCATGCCGACGATGTCGTGGTGTTCGGTGGCGGCATCGTGCCGGAGGAGGACATGCCGAAGCTCGCCGAGTTGGGCGTGGCCAAGGTGTTCACCCCAGGCGCCGAGACCGGGGAGATCGTGGAGTGGGTGCGCCACGCGGTCGGTGGCGCACAGGTGCCGCAGCAGGCGTGAGCAACCCGCTTCCAGCGGCCATACGCGGTGCGCTGGTGATCGAGCCCACCCGCACGGTGACGGACCTCACCTGGTGCCGGGTGCCGGCCGTCCTCGCAGGTCGATAAGGTCATGCGCGTCCGTCAGCGATGCCAGCGGCTAATGGCGCCAGCGACGTCGATCTGTGTCGATGAAGTTCAGGAGACTGTACGAAGTGGACCTTTACGAATACCAGGCGAAGGATCTTTTCGCTGTTCATGGTGTGCCGGTGTTGCCGGGTGCTGTGGCGAGTAGTGCCCAGGAGGCTCGGGGGGTGGCTGAGCGTATTGGTGGCCGGGTGGTTGTCAAGGCTCAGGTGAAGACCGG